>JADLBA010000174.1 GCA_020848015.1 Crocinitomicaceae bacterium
ACACTTCCTACTCCGGCTTCATCGAGGTATTGGAGATTTTACGTCACCAGTGCTTGGGACACAACATACGGATGGGTACAGGTGCTCGAGGTGGGATGGAAAGGATGTAACTAAAATAGTTACCATATTAAGATTTTCTTTTTCGATTATAACCCTGGTTATACAGCAAATTTTCTACTGTGCAATCCGGGGTTAAAATTTTTTCACAGGAGAATTCCTTTCCCAACACTAATTATTCAAATGTATCTATGAAAAAAAATATCAAACTGACAAATTATTTTTACGGGATTCTTCGTAAGTAATTCAACTGATGTGAAATAAATACACTAACTCGTGCTTGGTATTTATGTAACTCTCCTGAAAAGGCTCGTTCCATTTTCTACATAAGATCAAATTCAGCAAGCATCCCCCGATTTATTCCACTTGATTTTGCAGTTGCAACTTTTGGACAATATCAGATTATGCAGCATCTCAAATGTATCAAAAAATCCGCCGGAGCCATTTCATTTTTCTTTTCGTATAGGGCGGATATCTGAGCGAAGGATCAAACCAAGTCGCTGCATCCACCACCGGCTTATAATGACTCATCATTTCAAAAGTATAACGCCCGTGATACCTTCCCACACCGCTGGAACCAATACCTCCCACAGGAATTTCAGGGCTGCCAAACTGAATGAGTGTTGAATTAATAACTCCACCACCAAAACGGATATTTTCAATTACAAACTTTTTTAACTTAGGAGACCGGGTAAAAAGATAAAGCGCCAGCGGGTTATTATTTTTTTTCACCCATCGCAAAATATCCTCTTCAACAGACCATGAAATGACGGGGAGAACCGGGCCAAAAATTTCCTCCTGCATTACACTGTTCGTTTCATCTACTCCCTCAATAAGAGTTGGTTCAATGTACAATGCTTCTCTATCGCTGCGCCCCCCATGTAGGAGGCTACCCTGCGTGAGATAGCTCGCCAAGACATCAAAACGATGGCTGTTAATAATGCGCGCATAAGAATCGGAAGAAGAAGGAAGCTCTCCATAAAATTCAACAATAGTTTTTTTTATCCTCTCAATGAGTTTCTCTTTTACCCCATCACGGACAAGCAAATAATCCGGAGCCACACATGTCTGGCCAGCATTTAAAAATTTACCCCAGACAATCCTTTTTGCAGCTACCTCCAGATTACAGTTGTTGTCAACGATAGCTGGGGATTTTCCCCCCAACTCCAGCGACACGGGTGTAAGATTTTTGGCTGCTGCCTCCAGTATTTTTTTTCCAACGGGAATACTTCCTGTAAAAAATATGTGATCGAAAGAGAAATTTTCTGTCAAAGCTGCTCCCACCAAGTAATCGCCGGTTATCAGACTAATAAGTTCCGCCGGAAGAGATTCTGCAAATATTTTTTCAATTACAGCATTTACAGTTGGGACATTCTCAGAAGGTTTGATAATGGCACAGTTGCCTGCTGCAATTGCTCCAACGAGTGGAACCAGCGACAACTGAAAAGGATAATTCCACGGGCTGATGATCAGCACTACGCCCCTTGGTTCCGGATATATCTTGGCAGATGAGGGTTGAATGACAATTGGCAAGTTTACTTTCTGCGGTTTCATCCATTCTTTCAGATGGTGGATGGCATATCGGATTTCACTGATTACAATGGCTATCTCCGTTCCATACATCTCAAATGCAGGTTTACCGAAATCCATACTCGCAGCATTGCAGATGGCCTTCTCGTTCTTTCTGACGGCTGTTTCGAGGCGCTGGAGACACCGGATGCGGAATTCGTACGGGCGAGTTGTTCCACAATTAAAAAAATCTTTTTTTTGCTGGAATATATGCAGTAAAATTTCTTTATTCATCGAATGAAATTGGTAGGCTACACGATGGAGTCACCGAGGATACACTTTTCCTGGTAGTAATAGCAAAAAAAAATTTTTACCCCGCAATCTCAGCCAGCCATCACAAAATCAATTCACAGGTAGGAAATGAAATATATCTGCCTATTTCTTCAATCCGTTCCAACACATTTCTGCAAAGGTTTTTATGTCTTTTGAAGAAATTTTTTTCTTTTGTGTAAACAACTGCATTCTCGCTGATGCTGCCGCAGTATTATAAAAAAATTCCGCCAGTACTTCAGCAGGAAGTTTCTTAAATTTTCCTTCTTTTACACCTTCCCTGAAAACGTCCATCACCTGCTTATCAAACATTGTCTTTCCGGGCGGTGAAAATGGAGAACTTTGAAACTGGTCAAGAAACGAGAACTCAAGAACATCCCTGGTAAAATGGTTGTGAAGCAGCACAAACATTTCCTGCGTTTTTTTCGATAAAGGGAATTTTCCTTTAGCTGCTGTAGAAAGCGCTCCGGCAATTCTGTCTTTGGCGGAGGAGTGGAGCGCAAGAATAAGGTCTTCTTTACTGGCGAAGTGGTGATAAATGGTTCCTACTGCCACCCCCGAAACAGAGGCTAACTCAGACATGGGGGAAGCGTGAAATCCGCCATGAGCAAACATCCGTAAGGCAGTTTGCATCACTTTTTCTCTTTTGGAAAGTATTTTTTTCATATCCGACCGAATATTCATTCACGGTAAAAGTAATTTTTTTAAAATAATGTACAATTATTTTTTATTCAAATAAATCACTAAACTTGCGTTCTGCAATTTTCATTTCCATGAGCCTTACCGAACGCATCAACAATGACATAAAGGAAGCAATGAAATCCGGTCAGAAAGACCGGCTAATGGCATTGCGTGATATAAAAAGCAAATTGCTGATTGAAATGACAAAAGGCGGTAGCGACGGGGAGGTGGATGATATCCGCGGTATTGCCATTCTCAACAAGCTCTACAAACAACGGATGGAATCCATCGAAATTTACCGCAGCCAAGGAAGAGAGGATCTGGTGAATGAAGAGTTGACGCAGGCGAATGTCATTAAGGCATACCTCCCCTCACAGATCAGCGAAGCAGATCTTGAAAGCGCGGTGGCGGCCGTGATTGTCGAAACCGGTGCATCTGGTCTGGCAGAAATGGGCAGGGTGATGGGGGCGGCTAACAAAGCGCTCGCCGGTAAAGCCGACGGAAAGGCTATTTCTGAAATGGTTAAGAAGTTGCTCGCAAAGTAAGATGCCTTCTGTAAAAAAAGTGATCGGCAGGAGAGAGTTGATCCATCTCCCCGATCTCGACTCCTTTTTTGTAGAAGCAAAAATAGACACCGGAGCTTTCCGTACCGCTGTACATTGCATCAGTTGCAGAGAAATATTCCGCGATGGAATTCCGGTACTAAAAACTGTATTCGATCTGGATGGAAAAGGAGAAAAAACATTTTACTTCCGCTCCTATCGTCTTCGCAACATTCGAAATTCATTCGGACAAACGGAAGCCCGTTATTGCATCCATTCCCGGCTCAAGATAGGTAGAAAAGAAATCTTTTCCGATATATCACTGACGGACAGGTCTAATATGAAATACCAGGTACTGATTGGAAGAAAGACAATTGGAAAAAAATTTCTTATTGATGTTTCAAAAATTCATCTGATGTCAAAGCCGTCAAAATAATTAACGGTAATCTTCGACAGTGATACAGGCACAAGAGGTTCAGAAAAGATCAATTGCCTGTCATAATTTATCAGACGTTTTTTTCGACGTATTTGATGATCTGTCCCGCTATATCTTTTCCAGTGGCAGCTTCTATTCCTTCAAGTCCCGGAGAGGAATTGACTTCAATAATTAATGGTCCCCGCTCACTCTGGAGCATATCCACACCGGCAACACCCAGTTTCAGCGCATTCGCCGCCTTCACCGCAGCGATCTCTTCTTCTCTTGAAAGTTCAATTACTTCGGCGGTTCCTCCACGATGAAGGTTCGATCTGAACTCACCTTCTTTTGCCTGGCGTTTCATCGCTCCCACTACGTGACCGTCAACAACAAAGGCTCTGATATCTGCGCCCTTAGCCTCTTTAATAAACTCCTGGACAATGACGCGCGCTTTCAAGCCGTTGAATGCTTCCACAACAGAAATCGCCGCTTTTTTATTTTCGGCAAGTACTACTCCGAGACCCTGAGTACCCTCCAGCAATTTGATCACGACAGGCGCTCCTCCCGCTTCTTTCAGCGTTTTTTCCACGTCTCTGGAATAATTGGTAAACACGGTTTTTGGAAGACCAAGCCCTGCCCGCGATAATATTTGAAGGCTCCTGAGCTTATCCCTCGAACGAATAAGTGCCTGAGATTCTGCAGCGGTAAATATGTCCATCATTTCAAACTGCCTGACAACAGCCGTCCCATAGAAAGTAACAGAAGCACCGATGCGCGGAATAACCGCATGGATATCCTTCAGCTCCTCTCCGTTGTATATAATTTTCGGATTCTTTTTTTCAATGACGAGATTACATTTCAGGTGATCGAGCACACGCACCTGATGTCCACGTTTTTCGCCCGCTTCCACCAAGCGTTTGGTGCTATAAAGTTTTGTATCTCTCGAAAGAATGATAAGATTCATATCCGGTAAAAAGTAAATATATATTGTAATCGGCTCTGATACTTCGCAAATAATTTATTGGTATTCCGGGGAAAAATCGAAAAGGTGCCTGTTCATCTCAATGGAAGGGGCATTTTGAGCAATTTTTTTTCCAATAGTACCCGCGCCTTTCCGCCATATAGCATACTCATCACCGCCCAGGAGGAGGCAGTACCGCAGCATCTTGGCAAACTCCTCCGACACTAATGGAAGATCCCAACCGGCTTTTACTTCTTCCAGGTTCCGCCATGGTGTCTTGTCGCTGATAAGAACAGGAAGAGAAGCTATCAGAGCTTCTGCAATGGCATGGCCGTAATTTTCCCCTTTGGTTGGCAGGTAAAAAAAATGATACCCCGACATTAATCCGAAAATATCTTTTGCATCAGCATGACCAGGGAAGCGGAGCGTAATCCCGTTGATGCCCGCTGCCAGTTTTTTACACTCATCGAGATAGTCTTTATTTTGTTGAGTACCATAAAAATCAATCACCACATTTCCCTTTAACCCAGCATCGCGGACATAGGCAATCGCTTCGCTGATTCCCTTTTCCGGACTGATACGTGCGATACTGATCAACTTCATCTCTCCAGATATTTTTTCAGGGCCAGCAACTGTTTGCCCAGGAGCTAGCGAAAGGTTCGGAGCAACGCGAATAGCAGAGGAAGAGCCAAAATATCTTTTTATCTCTTCTCTTTCACTCTCGCTGGTTGCATGCCAGGTGATTCCATTGAAGCAGCCGAGCATACGGGCCATTGATATAAATAATTTTTTCTTCAGAGGTTTTACAGAAAGCGCTCCTTCTTTCAACATACCTCTGGGAGCCAAGAGCACCCGATGAGTCATCTTTTCTCTTCGCAGGATTTTCATCGGGAGCAATGTGAATTTTTTGCTGAAAAGGGAGTTCATATAGATCCAGTCGAAATGACCATTCAGCAGAATGTTCCGCATCGCTTCTTCAGAAATATCTTTTTCTTCAAAATACCAGATTTGGCATCGATCGTTGAATCGGTTCCATTTACCAGTCTCGATACCAGAGTAAGGAACCGAGCTGTTCAAATCTGTGTTTCTCGTAATGATAAAAAAGTCGTGCTCTATCAACTCAACCATATTAGCCAGTGAGCGAATTGGCCCGCCGGCCATAAAGCCTGGCAGATACCAGTCGGTAAGAATGAGTATCCGTTTCCGCGAAGAAGAGGTCACTTTTTTATATTACATTTATTGCTAAATAATCCATAGAGCGCAGCAAGTGCCCATACACCTTCAAGTATGAAAAAAGGCCAGGCATCAATTATAAATGCTCCGATAGAAGCAAGTGCCCCTCCGGCAAAATTAGCGAAGTTAAAAGCTACACTTTCTATAGATAATTTTCTCAGTTGCAATAAAACAAAAGCAATGAGAATAAGGATAACTCCGGATGTACTTACAATATCATGTGTTGCCATGATAAAATTCAATCATTATTCAACATCATTTTTTTTCATCCAAGCCCCTAATACAACGAGGGTCCATATCCTTGCCCAGGTAATATGCGGGTCTCCGGCAAGAAAACGCTGCCAAAGTTTCATTACCTCCCCTTTCCTGAAATAATCAAGACTTGACAGGAAATTCAGATTATCCATACACATTTCCCGTAATTCATTTTTCATCCAGTTATCCCATGGAAATGTAAATCCCATTTTTGGACGATTCACTATCTCCTGAGGAAGCAATCCACCAAGTGAATCAACGAGCAATTTTTTGGGAGTTGCAGGAAATTTTTGATGATCCGGAATACCCAATACATATTCTACCAGCCGATGATCAATGAAAGGCACCCGTACTTCTAATGAATGCGCCATACTCATCTGGTCGGTATCGCGCAGGAGCACATTCTGCATATAGGATGAAATTTCTGCAACACTCACCATTGAGTACAAGGGCAATCCGGACTTCTCTGCAAACATCGAAATTTTCTCGACTTCATTTATGGGCAGTTGCTCCCTATTAAGTAATGACAGCAACCGTTTATCGAGGAACAACTGTCTTGTAACGGAATAGACAGTGGAAAAATCAATACTTGTTTTCTTCATTACCTCGCTGATTTTTTCAGCAGCAACAGAGGGTTTCATTGCTGCAAGGGTTTTTGCTGCGAGCACACGGGCAAATTTTGGAGACCTCTTCAGCCATGTTCTGGCATCCATTTCCTTCATTCGCTGAAAAACATCATACCCCGCAAAAAGCTCATCCCCGCCGAGTCCCGACAAAGCCATTTTCACTCCCGCCTCTCGTGTTATCTTGCTGACCACATAAGTATTTGGCCCGTCTCCGCTCGGATGATCCATTACTTGCAGTGCTTCCGGCACTAACTTCAGAAAATCCCCTGCATTCAATCTTATGCTTGTATGGTCTGTGTGAAATTTGGCGGCGATCATTTCAGAATAGGCGCTTTCATCCCACTGCTTTTCGCTGAAAGTAACAGAAAAGGTTTTTACAGGTCTGGGAGACACTTCGCTCATCAGACCTACTATTGCACTGGAATCAATTCCTCCGGAAAGGAAGGCTCCAAAAGGTACATCCGAGCGCATTCTCATCTCAACAGCAGACCGTAGTATATCTCTTACCTGGCTATGTACTTCGGTTATATCTGTTCCGTCCGCCTGTCTAATAGCATTGCCTGAAAGGCTCCAGTAACCTGCCGTTTCCTGTTTATTGCCAGACATAAGAATGTAATGTCCCGGCATTAGTGCATATATTCCCCGAATGATCGTTCGGGGGGCGTGAACCGTCTGGTAACGAAGATAATCACACAAAGCGTCTTCATCAATTTTTCTTTCTATTTTCCCTGTGCTTAGCAGAGAACGTATTTCGGAGGAAAAGTATAATCCATCAGGAGAAGCTGAATAATAAAGGGGTTTTATTCCGAGTCGGTCTCTCACAAGAAAATAACAGTCATTATCGAGGTCGCACAGGGCAAAGGCAAACATTCCGATGAATTTTTCAAGGCAGTTTATTCCCCACTTTCTGTAAGCCGCAAGAATGACTTCAGTATCGGTAGAAGTATGAAATGTAAATTCATCTTCGAGTTCTTTTTTTAACTCAATATAATTATATATCTCCCCATTGAAGACAATAACAAGTCGCCGATCATCGCTGAAGAAAGGCTGTTTTCCGGCTGGGCTGGTATCAATGATTGACAACCTCCGGTGCCCCAGTGCTACGCGATCACCCACCCAGACCCCCTCAGCATCGGGACCCCGGTGAGCCAATGCGCAGTTCATCTTTTCTACTAATCCGGAAGCAGAGTTCTGGTCGGTAAAATTCCATATTCCGTTTATACCACACATTTTGTTTCCTGCTGAATAACTGTTCGCTATAAGGCGCGAAGCTAATTCATTGTATTAATTAAAGAACCAGTTTTGCCCCTGTCAGGATAATTTTTTTCATTATTGATCCCTGCTGTCAAAGAGACTGTTCCTGCGCAGATACCATTCTCCGGCGGAAAAAAAATCATTTCTTTAAACATTCCAATACTATTATCCCTTTTATTGGATTATTCAATCGGACTTCTGGGAACTATCATGGGGCAATCATTGTCAGCACTTGCTGAGACCAGGTTTCAGGCGTAAGTTGCATCGCGAGTTCATGACTCGTGCGCCCCATAGCTTCCAGTTCATCACGACTTTTTGCAGCCAAAATTGTCAGCGCATTTTTCAACTCTTCCCGGTTACCTGCTTTAAATGTGATTCCATTGATATTTTTTTTTAGGAAAAAGGTTCTTGCACCAACACTATCAGATAATATCAGCGGAAATCCGGCGGCAGCAAATTCGTGAACCACCACTCCCCAAGGCTCGAAAAGGCTTGGCAAAATAAATAATTCACCATCAGCAATCAGCTGAATAAGATCTGCCGGTTGCACAAATCCATGATGTATAATTGACGGGTGTTTTATTCTTTCTTCCCATTGATCACCTGTTCCTACTGCATGCAGTTCCCATTCTATTAGCGGTCCATCCGCAAGTTCAGAAAAAACGGCAAAGAGATCATTGAACGCCTTTTGTGCAATATATCGCCCCGCGTACCACATCTTCCTTTTAACGGGAGAAGTGACTTGGTTCTTCCTGTCATAGAAAATTTTTCCATACAGGCTCACGTCGCCCGCATAAATTCCTTCGCGTATCTTTTCTTTCGGGAAGCCCATACGACGGGCAAAAAGAAATTGCTCCGTACCCGCCACAAAGGCATAATCAAACAAGGGCCGGATTGTAAAACGCAGATACGCAGCCGCCAGGAAATCGCGGATAGATCCTTTCCACTGCTTATCGAATGCGACTACCGCAGGCAAAGTTCTTTTCCCTTTTACAACCCTGATATATCCTTTGTCAATCCATCCACCGCATAAAATGAGTGAGTAGGAATTTTTTCGGGAAAGATTGAAAAGATCGTCATCGCTCATTTTACTTCTGTCGTAAAGCGTGACAGCACCGTTGAATACGAACTTGAATGGGGCTTCAGGGTTTACCGGATAAGCCACCACATCAATAGAAAAATGATGCTGCAATGAAAGGTGATCAATGCACGAAACAATGTAGCCCGCCAGCTCACGATACAGGATGAGTATTCTTTTTTTTTCGTTCGATATACAGTGATCCCCACGAGAAAGGTCTTCCATTCTTTAATATATACTCAGGTAATTTGTGCCGGAACAGGGGTACTTTGAGTGTTTTTACCAATATTCCAGTCACTGCCATCGAGAGAATAATTATTCCAGTTGGCTCGTGCGATATAGTAATACATCCAGAGAAAAAAGGGGAACCCATTGATGAAATAATGTCCCTGTCTAAGCAGGAAGAGCAGAAACATCAATACAATAGCGTTTGACATTACCCATGCTTCCCGTTCATGTGCCCTTTGTTTAAATACCCAGCAGCGAAAAAGCAGATTTAAAATAACAAACAGACCATAGATTCCTGTTTCCGAAGTTAGCCTGAGCAGCATGGAGTTTGCGTCCATTTTATTGAATTCGATGTTAACGGCATTTTCGAGTTTGGTGAGTGAGTAAATATCGAACGCTGCCGGGTGGGAGCCTAAGCCCGTGCCGAAAAAGGGATGTGCTTTGATATTCTCCAGAGCAACATGGTAGTTGTTATAAAGTACAAAACTGCTGCCGTGAATATCGTAGCTCTTATAGTTGCCAGTAGAAAAAATTTCGAAAGTTCCGTCCCAGCGATCCGTGAACTCGGGAACGTTATTATAAGAGTAGGTAAAGGTAAAACTGAGCAACGGAATAAACACCAGAGAGTATCGCAAAAATCCGAGATTGATGAGTAGCAGGATAATGGTGATGAAGATACCAAGAATTCCCACACTTGAAAAAGTAAGCAGATAGGTAGCAGCGATAATAATACTCTGTCTTTGTGTAATGAACAGCGGGTTCTTCCCACTCAGATTATAGATACTCACAAAAAAGGCAGGGGCAACGACAGCGGCAAAATAGGCAGGCTCTGAGAAAATAGAATTTATCCTTATGCCAAGCCCTCCTTGCGTCACGCTCCATTTATTGAAAACCCACGTGAAATTATATCCGGGACCAAATCCGACAGTATAACTGGCCAACTGGAACAACCCTATTATCGAAACAATGACACACCCCAGCATATAATAGCGAAACAGCAACCGGAGATTAAAATCAAACAACTGAATAACGTAGTGGTAAAAAAGTACGGAGGAAAAAAAGCCAATGAACACTTTAAAAAACTGGTTATAGGTATTGAATCCTATAGCACAATAAACCAGTCCGGAAATGAATAGTGGGAGAAATAGCAGCACATGATATTTTGGCACACCGTACCTCATAAAGAAAAATGGGAACAACAACAGAAAAGCAAGGTAGCTGATATACGCCTCAAAGGGTTCCTTAAAAAATATATAGGAACTCACAAAAATTGAAGAATAAATAAGCAGAACTATAAAACTTCTATTCATCTGCCGGATTTAAACATCGCTACTGACTACCGTCGTCACCTTTTTTTTCAGTCTAATAAAAGGAGATTCAAAAAAGTAATAACTGAACGAAGATACAATAACAGTAAAAAGGAAGGAAATAACGTAAACAGCAATATTCTGTAATGCAGAAAGATCCCTGTCAAGCTGAAAAAAGTAATCGAGTAGGTGTATCGTAAAACCAATTATCATTACATGGTACATATAAAACCCATAAGAAATACGACCAAGAAAATCAAGCGGCCTGAATTCAATCCTGAAAAAAGTGTCAGGGTTAGAGGCAGCATTCAAAATGATGATCAGAAAACTGGTGCCATAGATGATATGAAGACCATCCTGCAATGCCATTGGCGCAAACATAATCAGCAAGGGAATAATTACAACGGAAGACACCTGTGCTACTGGATGATATACCCATTTCAGCCAATTTGTTCTATTCTCAAAAAGCAGCCAGGCTCCGATGCCTCCGAGCGACATACATTCGATCTTTGACATTGCAAGGAGTCTTTTGATTACCTGCAGCCATTCCGGAGAATAAAACCGCAGCGATAGGATCACTATCATTTTGAACAAAAGGAGGCCAAGAGTAAAAAGGATCACCGCCCTAACCGTTCGTTTCAGGAACTTAATGATTAATGGCCAGATGATGTAAAATTGCTCTTCGACACCAATTGACCATGACTGACCAATATTCGGAACTGCTGTGGTATAGAGCGCAAAAGCGAGATTTGGCAGGAACAATGCAAAAGCGATCATATTTCCAATAAAATGAGCCTTGAAATCCTTTTCCTGAACAATTACATTGAACCACGGGATATTGGGTAGGATAAAAAAACCGAGAATAAAAATGAGATAATAGAGAGGCCAAATTCTCAGAATCCTTCTCCAGTAAAATTTCTTTACTGCAATGGTTCCACTGGTTTTCTTTTCGGTCAGCAGCAGGTAGGTAATCAAAAAGCCACTCAATACAAAGAAAAATACAACACCCAGCGATCCGGAATTCGCTATCATTGGACTGAGCCAGCTCACCTCCTTCGCCCTGATCGACTCAAAAGCTGTTGATTGAATACGCTCTCCCATATCAACCCAATGGCTTCCGAATCCAGTGAATTTCTTCATCAGTTCGACATGAGTGAAGAAAACCGCCAGCGCCGCAAAAAATCTCAGACTATTCAGACCAGGAAAAAAAACTTTCGTGCTTTTCATCTTTGAGAAAAAACGGGCACAAGGTAACTATGCTTTTCTAAACTTTAAGATGCTATTTTCAACCAGAATAGCGACAGACTCCCAGGTAAAAGACTCCTTAACTCTCGAAACAGAATGTCTGCGCAACTTCATCAGTTCGCTTGGTGCAATATCGCCAATCACTTTCAGTTGCTTGAGGAGCATATTCTTATCGCCTGCAGCGACTAACCATCCGTTTTCACTATCTACTATTTGGCTTACTGCGCCCACGTCTGTCGCAAGTATGGCAAGGCCGCGTGACATCCCTTCGAGTATTACATTCGGCATTCCCTCAGACCACGAGGGAACAACCAGTACCTGGCATTGATCAAGCACAGCGCGAATCAAATCTTTATCGTTCAGTGCTCCGTGATAGATGATACGTTCTTTCTGAATTTTTTTTGACGGGGGAACTGGGCCGACAAAATGAAATGTTCCGGGAAGATCTGCTGCCTTCAGAATTTCCGATAACTCAACTATTCCTTTTCTTCGCTCGTACCTGCCCACAAAAGCAAAGTTGATCGGTCCCCTTTGTTCAGGAACTTCATCAACAATCCACTCTGCTTCAATTCCAGTGGGTATTTCAATAATTTTTTTGGGGTCTGCACCAAGGCGCTGAATGATTCCGGTAATTTTTCCTCCATACGAAAAAACTACATCGGCTCTGAGTGTAATCCACTTTACAGCCCCTCTTAAAAGAAGATGTTCCAGTAGCGACCGGAAATCAGCGGCTTTCTGAAACATTTCATACCCGTGAAACTTCACTCCTACAGGCGGTGTTTTCATTCCTTTTTCCCTCAGATGTAGCAGATGCCACCCAGCAAACCCTTTTGCATAGATAAAATCGAACGATGGGAGTTGTTCCCTTATCTTTCCATACACTAACGTTGAATAGCGGTAAGACTCCTTCAGGTAATGCCCCGGCAACCATCCTGCTGCAGGAAAAGGAATACCAATTACATGAATGCGGTTATTTCCGGATTCACCGAGCGCCGCTTTTACTTCTTCTTCTGAGGGCACCGGTTTGCCGGCAGGAATGGTGTGGATAAGTGTGATTTCGTGATCTCGCCCCGCAAGAAATTTTGCAAGGTAATAGGAGTGTTTCTGCATTCCTCCGATGACATAAGGATAGATACCATCGGTAAGTATCGCAATGTGCATTTCAATAGAAGGTTTCCTGAGAATTTGCTATCGCGAATTTTTCCTGGTCAAAAAAATTGATAACAATAGCACCAGGTGATATCGCTCCGGTAAATTTTTTAAAGCCCTTTTTGCAGACCAGCACAAGGTCTGCATCACCGAAAGTTTCCGCAGCGGAGGCGGCAATGTGCTTAATGATTCCCGGCTGCTCAATGCGAAGGCTGGAAACATTGATATCCTGATCGAAAACTTTCAAAGAAAAACCTTCAGACGATAATCTTTCCGCCAACAACAACATTGGGCTTTCCCTGACATCATCTGTACCACTTTTGAATGTGAGACCATAGAGAGCTATTCTCTTGCGCCCGTAATTTTTAACTTTTTCAAGCATTGAAGTAATATGGTCAGCATTGCTTTTCAGAATGCTGCCAAGTACAGGTAGTTCGATATTTTTCTCTCTTGCCAGATGATTGATTGCCCGCAGATCTTTCGGAAGACACGATCCGCCAAAAGGCAATCCGGGTCTAAGATATGTCTCCGAAATATTCAGGTGCTTATCCATCAGAAAGATCTTATTAGCGATTTCAGTGTCCACGTCGTAGGCAGATCCGAGTCGGTATGTTTCATTGACAAAAGAAATTTTCATCGCATGAAATGCGTTGTCCACATACTTAATAAACTCTGCTGTGCGATAGTTTGTAAATACGATAGGAATATCAGGGCTGTATGAAAGAAGCTTTTCCAGATCGGCATTCTTTTCATCTGCTATACCGACCACTATACGTGAACAATGAAAAAAGTCCTTTACTGCCGATCCTTCTCTGAGGAATTCAGGTAAAAAGGCAACAGTTAACAGTGGAAATTTTTCTCCTAGAATAGACTCAAACTCAGGGAGTATAGAATTTTCAATAGTGCCCGGAGGGATGGTGCTTCTGAAAACCACCGTATATTTCTTTCCCGATTTGCGGATATAGGAAGCAATCTCATGAGTGGTATTGATTGTATAGTCTAAATTCACCGTTCCGTCCGTCCGGCTCGGCGTTCCCACACAAACCAGTGCAATGTCTGTCGCTTCCAGTACCTCTTGGGCTTTAACGCTTGCATTAATCAATCCTTTCGACAAACCATCGGCCAGCATTTCATCAACCTGAGGCTCAAAAATCGGGCTCTTTCCCTGACGGATAAGCTCCACCTTCTGGCTCTTTACATCGCATCCATACACGTGGTGACCGAGCTTTGAAAAGCAGCCCATATTCACTACCCCAACATACCCAAGACCAAATATTGCAATTTTCATTTATTCAAAACCTGATTGTAAACTTCCTGCGTTTTTCTGGCTATCTCAGACCAGTCAAACGCGGCGGAACTCGCAAAGGTAGCCTCTTTTACTCTTTTGCGGGCATCCGCGTTCAAATTCACAAAATTTTCCAAGTATGTAATGGCCTCTTCAAGGCTATTCTTTTTATAGAGCGTAACAGCAGGTGCTCCGATATGAAAGGAAGAATTGAAAACGTCGGTCATCACCACCGGACAGCCCATAGCAAGGCTTTCGATCACAGCATTGTTACCCGAGGCCGCAGTTACCGGCAAAAAATGAACAGCAGAGGTGTAAAGAATCTTTTTGAGTTCCTCACTGCTTGCATCTTTGATCCATTTTACGTTCTGTCTTTGATTTATTTTTTCTAGCAAGTTACCTTCCAAGCGCCGGTTGATGATTACAAACTCCCAACCCGTCATAAGGTCAGCACAGCGATCTATTACGCGAAAGTAGAAATCCCAATCGCGTAGCCAGTGGCCAACGGTAACCACTCTGCAAGGAACCATCGGTTCCGATGATTTTTTGAGAGAATCAAATGTTTCACGAAAACCGGACAGATGAACTCCCAGCGGGATGATATGAATTTTTTCAGATGGCATCACCCTGCTCAGTACCTTCTTTTGACCGGCTTCAGTTACAATGGCTGCTGCCAGTTTGCCAAAGCGGTTTTTGCTTAATCTATGAGTGATCTTGCCCATCCTGCCCTTCATATCGCCGGAAGCGATTTCTCTTTCAAGTGACTCTGCCGGCTGATGAAAGGTCGCTACAATCGGAATATCCGGATAAAGAAGGGGGCTGAAACGCAGGTAATCCTCTGCATACATAATGTGTATGAGATCGGCTTCTTTCCTGTGTTTCCATATATCCCATTCGAAAATCCACTGGTACTTTGATCGTAGCCCTGTAGTATGAATTCCTTTTCTCTCATTTACGCCGAGTACAAAAGCAGGTTGGATGAATTGCAAAATCTGCTTATAGCCTGAATGTTCGCCGTGGTGGCTGAAGTCGGTCAGCAGTACTAATACATTCATTTATTCAGCATAATAGTTCAGTCTGCCAGAAGGGCAAGAAGAAAAAAAATCATTTAAAAAAACGCTCCAATTGATCGGTAATATATGGGAGAGAGTATCTGGATATGAACTCTTCAGACAGATTAATGGACGATGGGCACTTCATCAGAGATTCAAGCAAAGGGGTAAGGTCTTTCTCATAATCCGTTACTACCGTTCCCAGTTTATACTCGCGAATAAACTCTGCTACTGCTCCTTGCTCACCTATATGCACGAAGGGTTTGCCAAAACACAGGTACTCCTGAAACTTCGTTGTGCGAAAATTCTTGTTGTGTTTAGCGAGAAAAAGAAGACAAATTTTCGCTCTTCTCAGTTCATAAAAAATATTTTTACCAATTGGCTTCGACCATTGAACTACTTCGTTGTTTTTCCATCCATAAACACTTGGACTGCTCGGCGCAAATATTTTCACTTCAAGTTTTCTATACAGTTCAGGGTGAGTATTCTTCAGACCTTCGAGGTATTGCCAAAAATACTTCAGATGGTCTTCAAGGCCAAGATAAATCTCCCCGCCATAGACCATAGTAATTTTTTCGTTTTCGACGGGTGCTCTTTCTTTCACATCTGCGGGGTCAAAAAAATGACTCAGGGTTAAAAAATTCGCACTGGAATTTTTTCCACCAGACACGCCGTTTCGGACATCTTCCATCAAATGTTCATAAGGAAATGTCACTGTATCAGCCATTGACAATACAAAGCGCTCTTTTTCTGTCTCTACTAACCTCCTTTTAGAACTGAGTTGCGGCATCCCCATATTTACCGCACCGAGCCAAGGATCCCTGTAATCGGCGATTAGATTAATCTCCGGATTCAACTGTTTCAATCGCGATGCATATACTAACAAGTTGAACGGAGCGCCGGTGGCAATCACATTTTTGATGTTATGAGACGAAATGATCTCTCTTGCCTTTGCCTGAAAAACATCTTCCCATCCGATCGCAATATCATAAATCGTCCCTTTTTCCTGCCTCCTGAGTTTCCATTTGTATATTCGATAGGTGAGTTTCTCCCAAACCGAAGACCCCGGATGGGATATTACCTGCGGATATTTTCTCGGAAGAGAATGTACCTCAATGTTTGCATGAATTGTATCATCAGTCCAAGGCGATGGAATGTTTCCATCAATCGGCTCAGACTTGATCACATAAACCTTATATCCTCTTTCTGCTAATTCTTTTGCAAATTTTGCCCAGCGTCTGCCTCCTATTCCTTGGTTAGGTGGAAAATCGTAACAGATAAGTAGTATGTTCTTATGAGAAGAATTCATTTACGTGTTCCGCGACGAAATTAATCTGTTTATCGGTCATTTCGGGATACATCGGAAGTGAAACTATTTCAGCCGACGCTTTTGCAGCAACAGGAAAGTCAGCGGGCATAAAGCGTTGGCCAGCATAACAAGGGAGCAGTGGCAATGGTGTTGGATAGTGAATCGCGGTTTCAATGCCCTTTTCGGAACAATACCTCATAAACGCGCTGCGGTCGGGGACGCGAATGACATAAAGATGGAATACATGTCTTGCATTTTCTCTGACGATCGGTTTCACTACTTTTCCAGAAACAATCTGCTTGTTATATTTTTCTGCAATAAGTATCCGCTGGTTTGTCCAGTCATCAAGATGTGGAAGTTTGGCAGAAAGAATTGCCGCCTGGATGCCATCCATCCGGGAATTTCTCCCTTCCATAATATGGTTGTGCTTTCCCTCCTGCCCGTGATTGGCAATTGCCCTTGAAAGCCGGGCAATATCGTCATCATTCGTCATCATAGCACCGGCATCTCCATAAGCTCCCAGATTTTTCCCTGGATAAAAACTGAACGAAGCACAATGCCCGAAAGTGCCCGTACGCTTTCCCCCAAGTTCTGCGCCATGTGACTGGGCACAATCTTCCAGCACCTTCAGCCCGTGATTACCGGCAATTTCCATCAGCACAGACATATCCGAAGGATTGCCATAGAGATGAACAGGAATTATACATTTGGTATTTGTAGTAATATTTTTTTCTGCCTGTACGGGGTCAATCAACAGGTGTTCATTTACATCTGCGAAAACTGGCTTCGCACCAACGGAAGAAACTGCTTCTGCGGTGCTAATCCATGAAATGGCAGGTACAATCACCTCATCTCCCGAGCCAATGTTCATTGCTTTCAGCAGTATTTCGAGGCTGTCAGTTCCATTAGCACAGGAAATGCAATGTTTCATTCCGTTATAGGCACTGAATTCATCTTCGAATTTTTTTGCATAAGAACCGCTGATGAAAGCAGTATCAGCAATCACATCGGCAATGGCACGGTCAATTTCCGGTTGAATACTGAGGTATTGTGCTTTCAGATCAACGAATGGTACTTTCATTATCTGATTTTTTTTGCGGGATTCCCCGCGTAAATACCCGGTTCAGAAATATTTTTTGTAACCACTGCGCCGGCACCTATCACCACATGATCACATATTGAGACGGGAAGGATGGTGGCATTAGAACCTATGGAAACATTATTGCCAATACGGGTTGCTCTGTATAATGATCTGTCGCCTCTTGCCGGCCCTCCGTTAGAAAACAGATCATTTATAAACATCACACCATGACCAATGAAGCAATCGTCGCCGATAGATACCAGTTCGCAGACAAACGAATGGCTCTGTATTTTGGTGCGCTTTCCGATCAGCACCCCCTTCTGAATTTCAACAAAGGGCCCAATAAATGAATGATCTCCTATAAAACATTCGTAAACATTCACCGGCTCTACCACCTTTACACCTTCGCCAAATGTTACATTCCTGATGGAACACTGAAAAATCTGCGGCTGATTCATTGGCGAATATTACTGTAAATTTTTTCTATTGCATCAATGCTCCTAAGACCTTCGAGTCCTTCAACCACTTCGGCAGACTGATCATTCAATACTCCCACAACAGCCTTGATAACCTTATCATGATTGCTACTTGTTCCCTGATACTTTCCATACGAATTAGGCTTGTCGTTAAAATCAATGCCCTGTGGCAACTCAAAACCTTCTACATCCCAGAATTCCATCTTATTCAGATATTGTCCTCCAATTTTAATTGTGCCGCGCTCTCCAATAACAGTAATGCTTCCTTCAAAGTTCTTATGGTAAACACAAGTTGTCCACACTAATGAACCAATGGTTCCAGATGAAAAGTGAAGGATTGCCACTCCGCTGTCTTCTGTTTCAATATTATGATTCTGGGTTTCTGTGATTGCCTTCACACCGGTAATATCTCCGCACCACCAGACGAGAAGATCAATGAAATGACTTGCCTGTGTAAACAGTGCTCCTCCTTCTTTTTCAATTTTTCCCCTCCAGTCTGATTCGTCATAATAACCCTGGTAACGATTCCACAATATATCGCATTTTATCATAAATATTTTCCCTAGTCTCCCCTCTCTGATTGCCTCCTGTGCAAGTCTTACCGGAACGTTGTGACGGTTTTGTTTTACTACCCATAATTTTTTTTTTGCTGTTGCCGCCGCCGCAATCATTTCCCTGCAATCCTTAACCGAAAGCGCCATCGGCTTTTCCACTAATACATGAAATCCTTTGTGCAGCGCCTGAATGCTATGCTGTTTGTGAAAAAAATGTGGTGTAACGACATTGACCACATCCGCATTGATCTCTGAGAGCATCGTATTATAATCCGTGAACCACGGAACCCCGTTATATAATTCAGAAAGTTCCCTCACGCGGTTCTCTTCAATATCACAAATTGCAACAACCTCCGCCATTGACTCTGCATCAATCACCGCAAGATGCCGCTTACCAATACTGCCGCAGCCTACAATAGCAAAACGTATTTTCATAATAGCACAAATGTAAGGGGCTGATAAAGAATTTTACCTACGGATTTTCAACAGTAATTTTTTCCTGCACATTGAAAATCATTCCCTGATATAAGTTCGCAAAATCAATTCCACCCTTGATACTTTTTGCCGGGTGAAATACGGTACCCTCCAAGATTGTACTTCTCAAAAAACTCATCGTCGGTAAGTTCCGAATTTGTAATGATCAATTCTTTCAATTCTTCAGGACTATTATAGCAGATGCTACAAAGAGGGCTGCCCTGCATTGGGAAACCTTCGATACCATAATTATTGATCAGCAGCTTATAACCACAGAACAATCTTTCAAATATGATTGTGCTAAAAGCTACGACAGCTATGTCAACCTGATGAAAGGACATTGCGGTCGGCACTTCATTATCCGTGATCCGGTATGGAATCCCAGATAACGCAGCATTGTAATGCTCCGCAGCAGCGGTTACATTTTCCCTCCTTTTCTCTCTGGGATGAGGAAAAATAACAATGTCATATTCGGGGTATTGTCTTGCAAATTCTCCAAGCGAAAAAAGAGCTCTCGTTTCTGCAACCGAAGAGTTTAGACCGTTGTCGGAATGTTTCTCTGCTTTTCTCAGCCATTCACCGTGCGAATAAAAGCCGATCGTTTTACGCGGAGCTACAGGGTGATTCCTGTAGATTTCAAGATAGGTGAAGGCGCGTTCAGGAACCCATTCCCTTATTTTTTTTACCCTGATAGTATCTTTCATTTTTTCATACTCCTCAAAATGATAGTGCGATGAAAAAACCACTTCATCGCTGATCAGTATTTTGTTGTGCGTTGAAAGAGGCCCCGATGACGGAATTTTCACCACTGAAATTCCATTTTTCATCAACACCCCGCTCATGAAATTACTGTCTTTTTCGTAAGGTACAAAATCGTAAATCCTCTCAAGCCCATTCTTCTTCGAAAAATTCAGAATCACCGCAATTTCAGCCACTTCCCTGATTGACAGTGCATACGCTGCCCGGTATTCCGGATTCATTGCCTTAAAACTCTGCCGGAGTGCAAAAGGCAACATAAAAAAATAATTCCCCAGACTGAATACTCCCATAGACAGAACCAGTTCTTTGGAAATATACCAGCAGACAGGCTCATCAGAAGAACGTGAAATGTATTCAGTAATAATCTTTCTGATGGATAGGTTGTTTCCTATAATCGCCGATTTTCCACCTTCACCCGTTTCAAAAACTGCATCAGTCCTGTGGATCAACTTGCGAAAACAACGCAGCATTTCGCGAAATCCAAGCCATTTATCGCCTCCTCCGAGACGAAAACTAACCGAATAAAAAAAAGACTTACCTGCTAAGTATTGATCCGAAGTTGTATCAGTTGATGAAAAAAAAATACGCTCCATTTCCCGGTATGCCCCAATTACTTCTTTCAATTCTTTTCTCATTCCAACGATTTTTTTATGCAAAGAAACTACTTGGCACAGACTTGTTTCACCAAAATTCAACACCTTATTAAAGTATAGTAGAAAAAGTAGTTCCTGCCATTGGCATTTTTGCATCCCGTTTTCACAGTCTTTTAGAAAGCAAACCCACCAAGTCGTTGTTCTTGCAGTGGATATAAACGATTTTCATGATGCCACCAACACAAAAATTAAGACTTAATAAGCTGATTTTCACAATAATAATTTGATTCATGGAAAAATTGTTGGCACGTTTCAGAAAACCTTTACTTTTGGCGCCGCATTAAACCATTAAAATCTTCAAAAATGTCTGAAATCGCAAAGAAAGTAACCGCTATCATCGTTGATAAACTTGGAGTAGACGAAGCAGAGGTTACACGTGAAGCCAGCTTCACCAACGATCTGGGCGCTGACTCATTGGATACAGTTGAGCTTATCATGGAATTTGAAAAGTAATTCAAGATTGCTATTCCCGATGATCAGGCCGAGAAAATCGTGACTGTTGGTCAGGCAGTAGATTATATCGAAGCCAACGCGAAATAGTAATTGTCCTTTATATTTATTAACTACGCAGCGGAAATCCATAGAGTGCCGTCGGTGCGGTTGTATTCTTTCCGCATTCTATGTGTCATGTTGGTAAATATGCTGATCCGGAATTTCCCATCCGGTGGGCGGCTACGAAAGAATAACTATTTTTAATCTCAATTTAGAAAAGGAATGGAGCTCAAAAGGGTGGTAATTACCGGAATGGGAGCCCTTACCCCGATTGGAAACACTGTCAGTGAATACTGGCAGGGATTAGTCAATGGGGTGAGTGGTGCTAATCTCATTACTCGTTTTGATGCCTCTAAATTCAAAACACGTTTCGCCTGCGAACTCAAGAATTTCAATATTGATAATTTTTTTGACCGCAAGGAAGCGCGTAAGATGGATCCATATACCCAATATGCGTTGGTCTCCGTGAGGGAGGCGATCGCTGACTCGGGACTTGACCTTGAAAAAGTTAATAAAGATCGAGTAGGGGTAATCTGGGGATCGGGAATCGGCGGGCTGCTCACTTTTCAGGAAGAGTGTTTTGCTTACGCCAAAAGCGATGGAACGCCGCGGTTCAACCCTTTCTTTATACCCAAGATGATCGCAGATATCGCTTCAGGGCATATATCCATCGCCTATGGTTTCAGAGGGCAGAATTATACCACCGTTTCTGCCTGTGCCTCTTCTACTAATGCAATTATTGATGCCTTTACTTACATACGTTTAGGCAAAGCGAATATGATTGTAAGCGGTGGCTCTGAAGCAGCGATCACCGAAGCAGGTGTTGGAGGCTTCAATGCATGTAAAGCTCTTTCAGAGAACAACGAAAATTTTGCCACCGCTTCGCGACCTTTTGACCAGACACGGGATGGATTCGTTTTGGGAGAAGGTGCGGGTTGTCTTATTCTCGAAGAATACGAACACGCAAAAGCTCGGGGAGCAAAGATCTATTGCGAAGTAATCGGCGGGGGTATGTCTGCCGATGCATACCACATTACCGCCCCTCATCCGGAAGGTATCGGAGCGCGAAATGTAATGAAATACGCACTCGAAGATGCCGGTATTTCCGCAGTTGAGGTGGACTATGTGAATGTACATGGTACCTCTACTCCTCTTGGTGATGTTCAGGAAGCACGAGCTATCCAGAATGTTTTCGGAGAGCACGCATACAATCTCAATATTTCAAGCACCAAATCAATGACGGGGCACTTGCTCGGTGCGGCTGGTGCTATTGAAGCCATCGCCTCAATACTGGCTCTCAAATACAATACAGTTCCTCCGACCATCAATTTTTCCACTCCTGACCCAGAGCTGGATACAAAACTGAACTTCACTTTCAATAAAGCGCAAAACAGGGCTATTCGCTGCGTCATGAGCAATACTTTTGGATTTGGAGGACACAACACATCCGCCATTTTCAGAAAAATAGAATGATCTGGAAGTTCCCCCTTTTCCGAAGAAAAAAAATCAATAAAGAGCTCAGGGGCTTTCTCTTAAAAACACTCCATATTTCCATTTCTGATACCGCTCTCTACGAGCAGGCATTCCGGCATAGCAGTGCTGCAGAAAAAATTTCTCCCGCATTAAAGGATAGCAATGAACGCCTCGAATTTTTGGGCGATTCAATACTTGATTCTATTGTGGCGCACTATCTATATGACAAATACCCGATGCTGCCCGAAGGAGAACTTTCAAAAATGAAAAGCAAGGTAGTGCGCAGAGAAAACCTCAACATGATCGGTTATACACTGGGTCTTAATGAACAGATTTCCCTGAACCTCGGACGACAGGAAATGCATCATTCGATCGTGGGAAATGCTGTGGAAGCCCTGATTGGAGCAATGTACATAGACAAAGGATACAATGTAACTCGCGATATTGTGCTTAGCCTGTTGAAACAACATGGCCTCGATATATGGATACATGACGACGTGGACTCAAAGAGCAGGTTGCACGAGTGGAGCCAGAAATACAAAAGAACCCTTGCATTTCGGGTGCTCTCACATCAAAAGGTCAGCGGTGCCAGTTTTTACCGTATTGTTGTTTATATCGACGGAAGCGAGTATGGAATTGGAGAAGGAGCATCCAAAAAAGCCGCAGAGCAACAGGCTGCTCGACAGGCATGCGAAAAAATATTTGTCTGACCAGGCGGCCTGCTCCCAGAAAATTCCATTGCAGCCGCTAAATTCGCCCTCAAATTTTCCATATATGTATTCTACCATAAAAGACCACCTGCAACAGGAGCTACAAAGTATTCGGGAGGCAGGGCTGTTCAAGCGTGAGCGAATCATTGTCACACCGCAAGACGCAGTAATACGCACTAATGAAGGAAAAGAAGTGTTGAACTTCTGCGCTAATAATTATCTCGGACTTTCCAACCACCCCATTGTGACTCGCGCCGCCAAAGATGCCATTGATTCACACGGATTCGGAATGTCGAGCGTGCGCTTCATCTGCGGAACACAGGATATACACAAAACACTCGAGAGCAAAATATCTTCTTTCCTTCAAACTGAAGATACTATTCTTTATGCAGCCGCATTTGATGCCAATGGAGGAGTTTTTGAACCGCTGTTGAACGAGATGGATGCCATCATCAGCGATGAACTCAATCATGCCTCCATCATTGATGGTGTCAGGCTTTGCAAAGCACAGCGCTTCAGGTACAGGAACAATGATATGTCAGACCTCGAAACTCAGTTAATATCCGCTGCCGGCGCACGATTCAGGCTCATTGTTACTGACGGGGTATTTTCTATGGACGGCTATGTGGCACAACTTGATAAAATTTGTAAACTAGCCGATCAATATGATGCGATGGTCATGGTAGATGAATGTCATGCCACAGGTTTTATCGGAAAAACCGGAAGAGGAACCATTGAACTCAAAAACGTCCTTGGAAAAGTTGATATCATTACCGGAACACTCGGAAAGGCTCTGGGGGGCGCGATGGGTGGCTTTACCAGCGGGAGAAAAGACATCATTGAAATGCTGCGCCAGCGCTCACGCCCTTACCTGTTCTCCAATTCTCTTGCTCCTTCTATTGTAGGTGCCTCTATTGCAGTATTCGATATGCTTAACAGCACTACTGCTTTAAGAGATAAACTCGAAAAAAATATCCAACAGTTCAAGGCAGGTATTAAAGCTGCCGGCTTCGATATCAAAGACGGTGAAAGCGCTATCGTTCCGGTAATGTTCTACGACGCGAAGTTGTCACAGGTATTCGCCGACAGCCTGTTGGAAGAGGGAATTTATGTCATTGGCTTCTTTTATCCGGTTGTTGCAAAAGGACAGGCCAGAATTCGTGTGCAACTTTCCGCCGCACACGAACCCGCTCATATTGAAAAAGCAATCGCAGCGTTCACTAAGGTGGGCACTAAACTCGGTGTGCTGAAATGAGAAAGGATTTTATAATAGTAGGACAGGGCATCGCAGGAAGCGTCCTGTCTTTTTTGTTATCTCAATACAAGGGACTCTCTGTTCTGGTAGTTGATGATGGTCATCGCGGCTCTTCCTCGATGGTAGCTCCCGGTATGTGGACTCCTGTTACCTTCCGCAAGTTGTCGCAAAGCTGGATGGCCTCCGAATTCCTGCCGGTAGCCGACCATCTCTACCGATCCATAGAAAAGGTTACCGGTACTTCCTTTTATCATCCACTCCCCCTCGTCCGGATTTTTCATGATACCGGTTCGGCCAACGCTTGGGACGAGCGTTCGCTACATCCCGATCTATCACCATACCTCACCGATGAGCAAGACGAAAACATCAAGAATGAATTTATTCAGCCCTTCGGCCATAGCATTATCTCAGGATCAGGGTGGATGGACTTACCTGTAATGCTCAGAGCAATGCGCCAATGGCTTGCAAAAAATAATTCACTGCTGGAAGAAACCTTTGATTACAACTCATTGATCATTGATGAACACAGTGTAAAGTATAAAGACAACGAAGCTTCGCAGATTGTTTTTTGCACCGGTGTTAGAAATTGTGAGAATCCACTATTCAATTCACTATCCATTATTCCGAACAAAGGAGAAGTGCTCACTGTAAAATTGACTGGAAGCAAAATAAAAAATATGGTCAATTTCGGCAACTTCCTAATTCCGGTGGGCAATGACCTTTTTCGCCTCGGTGCCACATACCAGTTAGACGCGTCCGATGATTCCCCTACCAAAGAAGCTGTTGATGAATTGATCGCAGAACTCGCAAAAGTTTACCCGGGAAAAATTGAATTGATACAACATCTCGCAGGAATGCGCCCTACCTCAATAACTCGCAAACCACTGATCGGAAAACACCCCCGTTTTCCAAGAGCGGTTTGTTTCAATGGCCTCGGGTCAAAAGGAGTGATGATCGCACCTTGGACTGCCAGACATCTGTGCGACCATCTGCTCGAGTCCCGGAAAATTCAGCGCGATATGCAATTAGAACGATACCTCAAATGAGGGTGAACGAGAGCGATCGGACTTTTTAACTGCTCGTACTAAACCGGTGGGATAATCCATATCAAACAGTTTCTCTGTGGCAATTCGTTTTTTGCAGAGGAAAGAAATACCTTTGAACGAAATAATACTTACGTTATGCTAAACAAAAAAGTCGAAAAAGCACTCAATGAGCAGATCAAAATAGAGGCTCAGAGCAGCCAGGTGTATCTCGGTATGGCCTCTTGGGCGGAGCGGGCAGGTTTTCAGGGTTGCTCTGCTTTCCTTTACCTGCACAGCGATGAGGAAAGAGTCCACATGCTCAAGTTGATCAAGTTTGTCAATGACAGGGGAGGTGCTGCCATTATCCCCGAACTCAAACAACCAGAAAAAGATTACAAAAGTCTCCAAAACGTTTTCCAGCAATTGAATGATCACGAAGAGTTTGTTACTCAGGAGATCAACGGAGTTGTAGATATCTGCCTTAGGGAAAAGGATTACACCACGCACAATTTTATGCAATGGTACGTGGCTGAGCAGATCGAGGAAGAAACCCTCGCCCGAAATATTCTCGATAAATTAAACCTCGTGGGCAACGACAAGGGAGCGCTTTATCTTTTTGACCGCGACCTCGCCGCTATCAAAGCATCGGGTTCAGGAACTCCTTCGAAATAAGCCCACTTTCCCTACAAAATATCTTATAACTGCCCCTGTTAAGGGGCAGTTTTTTTTCCATTTTTTTTAATCCTCTGCTCAATAAAGTACCGGTATTTTCCATCCGATGTACTTTCCCTTTTCTCTGCTCTCCTCCAAGAAGAAATTTCAACACATGAAGGTGAAGAAGAAAGAAAAAAGTTCGAGTAACCACCGGTTGACAACAATAGATTCGTAAAAGGGAATTTTTTAACCTGATCTTGAGCAAACGGGGACTTTTTATATTTCTGCTTTCTGTTGTTTTCCTCGGCTACGGGAACATTTTATGTGCCCAAAAAATTGAAGAGAGCGATACACGCGGAATGATACAGGCAAACTTCCTGTACCAGTTTGCCGCCAATAACAACTGGCCTGTAGCCGCACGCAGCGGGAAGTTTACGATCGGAATACTCGGAAATACCTCCGTTTTCGATCAAATGTCGGAAAAGTATGCGGCAAAACCGATTGGTACGCAAACCATCGAAATCGTGAAGCTCACCAGCATCTCCGATAACCGGTTCTTTCATATTCTCTACATAGATAAATCAAAAAAGTCGGAACTGACTAAGGCGGTGAAAGAGTATAAAACAAAGAATACTCTGATCGTAACAAACTGGGAAGGGGCAATGCAGGCAGGAGCACAGATCAACTTCAAGACGATAGATGGCAACATCCGGTACGAACTCGATGATGCTTCAATGAAGGAAAAAAAGATAACTGCGGGAGTTAAAATATTACAATGGAAAGTAGAATAACATGAACACGCGGATACTCTTCATATTGCTGATCTGGTTGGCAAAGACTACCGGTGTAGCCGCGCAGAGCCTCCCCCTCACCAACGAGGCAGCCCGTCTTTGCCAGGAAAAAAAATATACCGAAGCAAAAGCCACCATTGAAAAGGCCATCAACAGTACAGATGAAGGCGGTGATGCCTACGCCTGGTATGTAAGGGGATATATCTATAAAGAAATATATAAAGAAAAGGAACAGCAATTGCGCAACAGCGAGTACCGCGAAACGTCCGTGATATCCTTTGAAAAATGTATCACGATAGAACCCGCCGGCAAGTATGATACAATGGCCAGAACCGCGTTGAAGTATCTTGCTACTACTTATTTTAATGATGCATTGAAAAGGACAAGAGAGATAGACCGCAATAATGAAAAAGATCCGGAAGTCATTTTCACGCGGTTCACCGAAGTGATGAAACTTGCCGATCCCGGAACATCTCTCAAAGAGTATGAAACAGAACTTTGGAAAAGCCTTGCACAAAGCCACTACAAGTTGTGGCAAAAAAATACAGCGGATATTTATCATGCCAACCGGTCAGCGGAATTTTACCAGATGGTTCTCAGAGAGAATCCGGCAGATTGCGAGGCTGGGTTCAATCTCGCTATACTCTTTTACAATCAGGGAGTATATAAAATAAGAATGATTGACAGCGGAACAGACATCAGCCAGCTTATAATGATTCAGGACGAAAGTATCCGGCTGTTCAGAGAGTCAATGCCTTATGCTTCCACCAGTTTTGAGTCTTGTCCGAAAAAAATAGAACACTATAAAGCTCTCATGTACATCAACCGTGCGTTGGGTCGTGAAGATATCTACGAACAATTGCTTCTCGAATCGGAAGAGCTCGTAAAACAGGGCAAGCTAAAAAATTGATAGGGGAATGAGGCAGTTCCGTTTTACCATTTCAAGAAAACTCGGCATCGGTTTCGGACTCATCATCCTCATTGCTGCATTCGTTTTTCTGCTTACCAACATTACACTCAACGAGAGTCGAGACATCAACCAGCGAATCAACCAGGAATACGCCCCATCACTCAAAGCACTGAGCAAATTAGATGCATTGCTGCTGAGGAGTCAAGACCTTGCACGCCAATGGACATTTGTACAACGCATAGATAATCACCGCGACCGGAGAGAATTTAAGTTAATCACTGATTCGCTGATACCTAAGCAACTGGAAGAGGTAAAAAAATATTCCGTTTACTGGCCTGTTGATGAGCGCGAGAACTCTGAAAAACTGGAGGCTGATGTTATCTCACTCATTGTTTATTACA
>JADLBA010000175.1 GCA_020848015.1 Crocinitomicaceae bacterium
CTTTGGCCCCAGTTTGGTGGAGAGAGTTCCTTCTTTATCAATACTCAGCAATGCATATCCCATAGGCATTGTAGCGCCCAGTGCAGACTGCATAGCGCTGTTGTAAGTCTTGGACATTTTTGCCCACGACCAGCGGATGTGAAAATCAATTGTTTCTTCTGGTTTCATTTCCAATAATTTTTTCAAAGAAAATAAAAAACATTATGCGAGCATATTATTTTGTGATTTTTTTTTTGAATTAATCAATAGACCATCGAGATATCTTTTAGATCACAGACTTGCAACCTGCTTCCTTCGGGAAGGACAAGCAGTTTTCCCGACTCGTCCACTCCCCGGATAACAGCGGAGATTTTTTCTCCACGGAAAACAAATGTAGAGGGTGTATTAAGGCGAAAGAGTCTTGACCGGTATGCATTGTCGATATCACTGTAAAAGCCACTCTGCAATTGAAGGTAGTGCTTGTCGAAAGATTTGACAAGCCTACTGAGGCATTCATCTATATCGGCTTTTTTGCCGGATGCAAGAAAAACAGAAGTGGCATGAGGGTATTCAAAAGTGGCTTGATTGATATTCAGCCCTATTCCGCATACAGCACTTTGAATACGGGTTTCCATCCAATTGAATTCGAGAAGCAGTCCGGCAATCTTTTTTTCCTGCACAATAATATCATTGGGCCACTTTATCAGTGCGGGCAGTTCGAGATATTCTTCCAGCATTTCTGCCACTGCAAGAGATACACTTTTGCTCAGGTAAAATTGCTGGCGCACTGGGAGGAATTTTGGATAGCAAACAATGCTGCACAGCAGGTTCTGCCCCGCTTCACTAAACCACTGCGAGCCTCGCTGCCCTTTTCCCTGTGTCTGTTCCTGCGCCGTAATGACAGTACCGTCAGGAGGATTTGACACTTTTAGCAGCTTGGCAGCATAGTTGTTCGTCGAGGCGATACTTTCGAGAGAAATAAATGCACGGTCGCGAAACAACATATTGCCAGAAAGAAAAAAAGATGCGGGGAAGGTACGCGATTCATGTTCAGTCTGATGATAAAAGCGTCAACCGGCGGTTGTTCATCGCTTTTCAGGTCAACAAATTGAAATCCCCGACTTACATTTGTAACAGCTAAAAAAGGAAAATGGCGAAAAAAAGTTTGACCGTTCCACCGGAACAAATTATCCAATCAATAGTTAATGGTATGAAGGAGGTGAAAGCAAAAGATATAGTTGTACTTGATCTGAGGAACCTGTCCTCTACACCGGCAGATTTTTTTGTGATTTGTCACGGTACCAGCACAACACAAGTGGAAGCGATTTCAAGATCAGTGGAGAAGTTTACAAGACAGGATTTCGACGAGCGCCCCGGACACATGGAGGGTACACGGAATGCTCAATGGATACTGATGGATTATTTTACTGTGCTGGTTCATATTTTTGAAGAAAAAATGAGGAGCTATTATGACCTCGAAGGATTGTGGGCAGACGCGAACATCAACTACATTGGAGAAAGAGCATAACTATATACCGACGAAAAAAAAATGGCAGACGAACAACAAAGGAGAGAACCGAGGGGTTCAGTAGGAAGCGGAGGACAGGAGCCTAAGAAGGGCATGAGTTTCTATTGGGTTTACGCAATGATAGCGATGCTGCTGATAGGAATGATGATTTTCAATGGATCAGGAGACGGTCATCAGGAGACATATTCAGTATTTAAAAAATACGCTGAAAAGGGGCTGATTGAAAAATTAGAGTACAATGGCCTTAAAGCTCGTGTTTTTCTCAACGAAGCAGGAAGAGATTCATTGGCAAAGGAAAAGGGTTCTCAGTCTTCGCCTACCCGGAGCCTGACACAAAGCAGTGATTTCTTTTTCAATTTACCGCAAAGTGATGATTTCGAAAAAGAATTATATGCACTCGGCGAGTCGCATAATTTTATGGTTGTATTTCAGCCGCCGAACGAAGCAGCACAAAATCTCCTGTGGTGGATCATTGCGCTGGGGTTAATGATTGTAGCTTGGGTATTTATCATGCGCAGGCTGGGTGGGAATGCAGGACCGGGAGGACAAATATTCAATATCGGAAAGTCCAAGGCGCAACTTTTTGAAAAGGGGAAAAGCACACAGATTACCTTCAATGACGTAGCAGGTCTGGAGGGTGCAAAGCAGGAAGTGCAGGAGATCGTAGATTTTCTGAAGAATCCAAAGAAATATACCGATCTCGGAGCTAAGATACCGAAAGGAGCTCTGCTTGTAGGCCCGCCCGGAACAGGCAAGACCATGCTCGCAAAAGCAGTGGCTGGTGAGGCTCAGGTACCATTCTTCTCTCTTTCGGGTTCTGACTTTGTGGAAATGTTTGTGGGTGTAGGTGCCAGCCGCGTACGCGACCTGTTCAGGCAGGCAAAGGAAAAGGCTCCCTCTATTATTTTTATAGACGAGATTGATGCGATTGGAAGAGCGAGGAGCAAGAGCATCAACTTTGGAAGCAATGACGAAAGAGAAAATACCCTGAATCAGTTGCTGACCGAAATGGACGGCTTTGGCACTAACTCCGGAATTATCATTGTTGCGGCCACTAACAGAGCAGATATACTTGATAAAGCCCTTCTCCGCGCCGGACGTTTCGACAGGCAGATATATGTGGATATGCCCGACATGAATGAGCGCGTTCAAATATTCAATGTTCACCTGCGTGACGTGAAAAGAGACGACTCGGTAGATGTTGATTTTCTCGCTAAGCAGACACCGGGATTCAGTGGTGCCGATATCGCTAACATTTGTAATGAAGCAGCGCTTATTGCTGCGCGTAAAGGCCACCCAAGCGTTGGAAAAGAAGACTTTCTCGATGCCGTAGATCGCATCATTGGCGGGCTGGAGAAAAAGAACAAGATCATTACGCAGGAAGAAAAATCTACCATCGCCTACCATGAAAGCGGTCATGCCATCATGAGTTGGCTGCTGGAGCATGCATCGCCGCTTGTGAAGGTTACGATTGTGCCAAGAGGCCGGTCACTTGGGGCAGCTTGGTACCTGCCGGAAGAAAGGCAGATCACTACTACTGAACAGATATTCGATGAGATGTGTGCAGCACTTGGAGGCAGAGCAGCAGAAGAAGTTACCTTCGGAAAAATATCAACAGGTGCTTTATCTGATCTTGAAAAAGTTACGAAACAGGCTTATGCAATGGTAAGTATTTACGGGCTAAATAAAAAGATAGGAAACAGGAGTTACTATGATAGCAGTGGTGAGTCGCAGTTTACTAAACCATATAGTGAAGAAACAGCGAAGGTGATTGATGAAGAAGTGAGTAAACTGATAGAAAGGGCGTATGAAAAAGCAAAGCAAATGCTTTATGCCAACAAGGAAAAATTAGACAGGCTGGCTGCAAAACTACTCGAAAGAGAAGTGATCTTTAAGGCAGACCTCGAAGAAGTACTTGGAGCGAGACCGTTTGCTGAAAAACCCGCACTGGAAATGCAACCCGTGAAGGCAAAGTAGTTCATGCTATAACGCTTTATTAAGGAATAGAATCTTCATAATTCAAGATTTCAATTTTTAGAATTGCTGAAGGCAATAATTTCCTGTTTCGCTCACACCAATGTACTGAGAGATTTTTTCGTCATCCATTTGTAATTCACTGTTGCATCCTGTCAATTGGTGCTATTTTCGCACCCCTATAAATTGAAGAAGTTGAATAATCTTCTGATAAGAAGCATTGCCGGAATTATTTTTTCGGCTGTTATAGTAACCTTAGCTTGGCTAAGCCCTTGGACGTTGGGAGTTTTGTTCTTTGTCTTTGCCATGGCAGGGCTATATGAATTCTACCTTATCACCGGAAGCAGGGGAGAGAAACCGCGCCTTGTGTCTGGTATGGTGCTGGGGGGAATTGTCTATGTACTTCAGATGTTGAACGCGACTGAAGTTACGGGGAGCGACTCTTATTTACTTCTTGCCATTCTCCTTCCGCTGATATTTTGCCTCGAACTCATCAGACCTTCCGCTGACATCGCTGTCTCCCTTTCTAAAACTATTGCCGGTGTAGTATATGTAGTGCTGCCGTTTGCATTACTTAATCATCTTGCCTCAGCCACAGGAACATTTGAATATGGCTTGCCGATCGGTTTTTTTCTACTGTTATGGGGAAATGACAGCGGAGCCTACCTCTTAGGAAAGTATTTCGGAAAGCACAAATTATATGTAAAAGTATCTCCCAACAAAACTTGGGAAGGACTTGCAGCAGGAGTGGCACTTTGTATTTTCGGCGGTTGGGTAATGTCTGTTTTCTTCCCAGTACTGCCATTGAGTGAGTGGTTGTGTGTTGCTGTGCTTGTAGCTGTATTCGGCAACTTGGGCGACCTTTTTGAATCGCAGATCAAGAGGGCATACAATATAAAGGACTCCGGCAATTTAATTCCCGGCCATGGAGGTGTTCTCGATCGTTTCGACGGTTTGTTTTTTGCGCTTCCCGTCGTTTTCGCTTATATCTATTATATCTATCACTGATGACCATTCATAAGGAAGGAAAAAAAATACTGTTAGGCTCATTGTTGACTTTCACAATAATTCTTATTGCCGTTCACTTTTTTTTACCAGACTGGAAATGGCTTTTTTATTTTCTGCTGGCAGCATTCATTGTGCTATATATTCTTTTTCTTCAGTTTTTCAGACTCCCGCAAAGAACTAATAATGCCGGAGCAGATCAATTAGTGGCTCCGTGCGATGGGAAGGTTGTCGTGATTGAGGAAGTAGAAGAACCTGAATATTTTCACGATCGCAGAATACAGATTTCTATTTTTATGTCTCCGCTGAACGTTCATGCTAACTGGACAGTCTGTGAAGGCGATGTCAGGTATGTAAAGTACCACAAGGGACTTTATCTCGTAGCATGGCATCCTAAGAGTAGTACAGAAAATGAGAGAACCACCGTAGTGGTTGAACGAAAACAGGGTCAGGCTGTTCTGATGAGGCAGATTGCCGGAGCGGTGGCAAGGAGAATTGTTTATTACGTCAATACAGGTGATCGCTTAGAGCGAAACCATCAATTCGGATTTATCAAATTCGGCAGCAGAGTGGACATTTTTCTTCCAGTGGGTACCAAAGTCCACGTCAAAATAGGTGATGTGACAATAGGAAATGAAACCATCCTTGCCGAGTGGCAATCATAGTGATATTGATGCAATATGCAAGCAGAGATCATTACCATCGGCGACGAATTACTCATTGGACAGACCATTGATACCAATTCGACTTGGATGGGCGAGCAATTGAATTCCATCGGAATTCGTGTACACAGGGCGACCTCTATTGCAGACGATCGCAAAGAGATTCTGAACATTCTGCACGAAGCCCTCTTGCGATCAGAACTCATCTTGGTAACAGGCGGGCTTGGGCCTACCAAAGATGATATCACGAAAAAAACTCTCTGTGAATTTTTTGAAACCGATCTGATTATGCATCAGCCTTCGGTGGAAAGGATCACCGCACTTTTTAAAGACAAGGGATTGCCGATACTCGAAATGAATCTGCTGCAGGCGGAGGTACCGCGCTCTTGCAAAGTATTGAATAATTCACGCGGAACGGCGAGCGGAATGTGGTTTGAAAAGAATGGAAAAGTACTCGTCTTCATGCCCGGAGTACCTTATGAAATGATGGGAATCATGGAAGAAGAAGTACTGCCTGAGGTGCAATCTTTTTTCAAGAGGCCGGAGATTGTCCATCATACCATCCTTACTCAGGGAGTAGGGGAGACTTTTCTCGCAGAGCAGATAAAAGACTGGGAAGACTCTCTCTCATCAGAAGAGCTGAAGCTGGCTTATCTTCCCTCTCCGGGCATGGTTAAGCTCAGGTTGTCGGCCTACGGTGGTGGAGAAAAAAACGCACTTGAGGAAAAGATTTTCAGGAAAAAAAAGGAATTGGAGGGCTTGATAGGAGAGCATATTTTTGGTTATGATAAGGAAACACTGGCCTCTGTTGTCGGAAAACTTTTGCTGGAGCGAAATGCAACACTTTGTGTAGCGGAGAGCTGTACGGGAGGCTTTGTTTCGCACCTGATTACTTGTACGCCGGGAAGCAGCGATTATTTTGTCGGAGGGGTGATTGCTTATACCAACTCGATCAAGGATCACCAGTTGGGTGTTTCGTCGGCTCTGCTTGATTCAGAAGGTGCAGTGAACGACGAAACTGCCCGTCAGATGGCCGCAGGTGCCCGCGACCGCCTAAATACCTCGTATGCTATCAGTACCACCGGCATTGCCGGCCCTAGCGGAGGAACAAAAGAAAACCCGGTAGGAACAGTCTGGATTGGGATTTCCGGGCCTAATAGAACTTTTGCATACCGCTTTCAGTTCGGACGAAATCGGGAAAGAAATATTTTGATCGCTTCGCATACCGCACTAAATCTGCTGAGAAAAGAAATTATTGGTCAAAATGTCTGATTCTTAAAAAAAAGTCTTTTCTTTGCACCCCCTTATTTAAGGGCTTAAATGCTAATTACCATGCCCCGTATTTGTCAGATCACTGGAAAAAAGACAGTTACAGGAAACCACGTTTCCCACTCCAATATTAAGACCCGGAGAAAATTTTACCCGAATCTTCAGTATAAGCGTTTCTGGCTGGCTGAAGAAAACCGCTTTGTTCGCCTGCGTGTAACGCCAAGCGGCATGAAAACCATTGATAAAATAGGTCTCGTAGAAGCTATGAAACGCGCAAAGAGCGTGGGTTTCATTGACTGAGGGAATATTCTGAATATATTGGCGCTGTTTCGTACCTGAGGCAGCGCTTTTTGTTTCTCAAAGTTTTTCACGTTATTTTTTTAGTATCCTCTTGCAGAGTGTTTTCAATAAAGGCTCCGATAGTTATATTTGCCGCCCTGAAAAGGAGGCCTTTTTCAAATTAATTGATTCATGCAGAATAAATCTTTCCTTTGGGTATTTGTAATACTACTAACTCTTACAGTACTTTATTCATTGTCTTTCGGGCTTGTTGCTCAGAGATTTGAGAAAAAAATATATGAGATGGCTGTTGATTCGCTCAGCGGCCAGACCTTTGCAAGCGACGCAGAGAGAGATTCCTCTGTTAAGGCTCTGCAGGGGCGCATTCTGCGCGATAGCGCTGACTCGAAAGTATATCCTGTTTTCGGGCACTCATACAATCACCTGAAGCAGAAAGAACTCAACTTAGGTCTCGACCTCAAGGGCGGAATGAGTATTACACTCGAAGTCTCGATTCCCGATCTCCTGATCTCATTAAGTAACAACAATCAGAACGCTATTTTCAGAAAAGCACTTGTAGATGCTACAGAGGCTCAGAAAAGTTCAGGGGCTGATTATATTACGCTTTTTGAAAACGCCTGGAAGAAGCAGAATCCCGACCCTAACATCTTGTGGCGTATATTCAACAATATTGAGACACAGGAGAAATTCAAACCGGAGACTCCCGACGATAAGGTAATTGCGATTCTCCGCAGCGAAGCTTCTACTGCAATCAACAGTACAGAAAATATTATCCGGAAAAGGATAGACCAGTTCGGAGTGGCACAACCCAACGTTCAGAAACAATCGCTCAGCGGGCGTATTCTCGTAGAACTACCGGGTATTGAAGACCGCGAGCGCGTACGCAAAAAGCTGAAGAGCACTGCTAACCTGGAGTTCTGGGACTGTTATTTCAATGATGAACTCGGTGAATACATGAAAAAAGCCAGCGAAGACCTCGGCAAGAAGTTGGCTCCGGATCTTTACGGAATTGCGGGTGTGCCTGTTCAGGACTCTCTTATTACCGACAGTACTTCTGTTGCGAAAACAGATTCTTTGACAAATGGCGGAATAAAGCCCGATAGTCTCCTGACGAAGGAAGAGATTATCCGTAAATATCCGCTTACTCTGCTGGGTGCTGCTCCGGTGATGAATCGAACTCCGATCATTGGTATTGCCAAGGCATCAGATACTTCAGCAGTGAACAGGCTTCTGCGGATGCCTGAAATGCGAAATGCCCTTCCGCTTGATGTGCGCCTGTTTTGGGCTGCGAAGGTGGAGAACAACCTTGTACCGCTCTACTGCATCAAAGACCCTTCCATGAAGGGCAAGGCTCCGCTCGATGGTAAAAGCATTACCGATGCGCGTCAGGATTTTGATCCGATTACCGGTGAGGTAACAGTTGAAATGACGATGGACAGCGAAGTGGGAACTCCGGTATGGAGACAGATGACCAAGAAAAATGCCTCTGACAACAAACGCCCGATTGCTATCGTGATGGATAATCTGGTTTATTCTGCACCTAATGTGAATTCTGAAATACCGAACGGTCGTTCGGTCATTACGATGGGTAATAGCAAGGATCGTGAAAAATCAATTCAGGAGGCTGCTGACCTCGCAGGTCTGCTCGAGGCAGGATCGCTGCCGGCTCCCGCACGTATTATCAATGAAGAAGCGGTAGGCCCTACTCTTGGTGAGGAAAACATCAGAGCAGGAATGTTTTCTTTCTTTTTCGCCTTCCTGGTGACACTTATATATATGGTGTTCTACTATGCTTACGGGGGATTTGCAGCGGTTATTGCACTTTTGGCGAATCTTTTCTTCCTCGTAGGTGCATTGGTTTCAATTGGAACCTCACTGACCCTACCGGGTATTGCGGGTATTGTGCTTACTATGGGGATGGCGGTAGATGCAAACGTGCTGATTTACGAGCGTGTAAAGGAGGAACTGCGATTGGGTAAAGCTATGGCACAAGCCCTGAAGGAAGGGTATTCGAAGGCATATTCGGCTATCCTCGATGGAAATATTACCACCCTTCTCACGGGGATCGTATTGTTTGTAATAGGTACAGGGCCGATCAGGGGTTTTGCCACTACTCTTATCATTGGTATTTTCACTACGCTTTTTACAGCGATCATCATTTCAAAACTGGTGGTCTATATGCGTTATGAAAAGAAAAAGAAAGTATCTTTTGCCAACAAAATCACTGAGCGCTGGTTCACCAACGTTCACTATGACTTTCTGACAAAGAGAAAGGTATTTTATGCCATATCAATCATTGTTATCGGTGCAGGAATCGTAAGTATTTCTGTACGAGGATTTAATCAGGGTGTGGATTTTAAAGGAGGAAATTCATTCACTGTTTCTTTTGCAGAGCAGGTCAACCCGGACATTGTACGCGAGCATGTTTCTGCCCTTCTTGTGGATGATAATGGTAATCCGGGTGCACCTATAGTTCAATCCATCGGAAGTACCGGAAAAGAACTGAAGGTAACCACCAGCTACCTGATCAACAGCACAGACCCGAATACCGGCGATCTTATTACTGAAAAAATGAATGAAGCTCTTTCTGCTACCGGTCTTGCTTACAAGATTGATTCTTCTTTCAGGGTGGACTCAACTATGAGCGATGATTTCCGCTCACAGGCTATTTGGTCAACCATTATCTCTTTGATTGCAATCGGCCTCTATATTTTCGTGCGGTTCCATAAGTTTGAATATGCAGTAGGTGTTTCGGTTGCGCTTATCCATGATGTGCTTTTTGTTCTGGGGCTTTTCTCGCTGCTGAATGGCTTTGTTCCCTTCTCGCTGGAAATTAACCAGGTGTTCATTGCTTCTATTCTTACGGTAGCAGGATATTCGATCAACGATACGGTGGTAATTTTTGACCGTGTTCGTGAATACCTCAAAATTCATAGGTCTCCGGAAATGAAGAAGACTTTGAATGATGCGATCAACAGTACTCTGGGGCGTACTATGAATACCAGCCTTACCACGCTTCTGACATTAGTAGTTATGTTTTTCTTTGGCTCCGATGACATCAAAGGATTCTGCTTCGCATTGATCATGGGTATCATTGTGGGTACTTATTCTTCGGTATTTGTTGCAACTCCACTTCTCCTCGATCTGCAGAAGGAGAAAAAAGGATCTGCAAACAGTGCCCAGGTTTCTGGTAAAAAAATTGCCCCCTCCAAGGCGTAAAAAAAATAGAAGTAAAATAAAAGCCGCCCTGACAGAGCGGCTTTTTTAATGAATAAATTTTTTGTTTCTGATATTTTTTATGGATTAGTATAAACCTGCATCCGGTTATTCGCTTCTATGTGCCACAATAATTCTGAAAGAAATACTTTTGCTCTTTTATGCACTCCGTCGGGGTCGGCAGGCACCCCATTTTCATCAAAGACCTCCTGAGCTTTTGGAACGGGAAACATGGCAGGAACTGTACAGGCGCGAATCTTCCAAAGCGAAAACTGCAACGAGGTAATGACTTGTGTTCCGCCGAAAATTCCATCGGAAACCGTAGAAATAGCTACCGGCTTTCGTCTCCACTCATTGTAAAGGATATCCACGGCATTTTTCAAAGATGCGGGGTAGCCACCATTGTATTCTGGCGTTACAATGATGACTCCGGAGGAAGACTTTATTTTCTCTGAAAATTGTATAGCAGAGGGCAAAGGGGCTTCCTGGAGCCATAGTCTTTCATCGAAAATTGGAAACGAATATTCGTTCAGGTCAAGAATTTCAACGGAAGCAAGATGGTTTTCTTCGATGTATTTTTTAAAAAACAGCGCTACACGATGGCTGTTTCGTTCTTTTCGCACACTGGAAGAAATAATCGAAATATGTGGCATAAAAAAAATCTTTTCTTCTTACGGAAGTGGTATGTAAAGTACGCCTCATATCCTTTTGTAATTGGTATTGACATTCGCAATATCAAAAGAGCAGGTGAGTACTGTGGCGTTGGAGACTGCATCTTTCCCTATAGTAGTTGTTGTATTTTCAAAACAGCATATTTTGGTTAATAGTGATCAATTTAATAAAAAACGAAAAAAGCAATACCACCATTGCGTGGATTCACTTGTTTGGAAAAAGAGCTATCCCCCGTTTTTAAAACTCGCTGACTTAGGGAAGATTGATCGCTTCAACGTTTCGGATTTGCGGCACCGCAGCTTTGATCGCTTCTTCTACGCCTGCTTTCATCGTCATCATACTCATGTGGCAAGTTGTACAGGCTCCCAGCAATTCTACCCGTGCTGTCCCATCGTCAGTGATTTCAACCAAGGATATTCCGCCCCCGTCGGCTTCGAGATAAGGGCGAATACTTCCGAGTGATGCATTTACTTTATCAAATAATTCTTTTTTTGACATAGCTGATCAGTTGGTGTTTGGCTGTGTTACCGTCTTTTTTACTCTGAAGGGAAGCATACGCATCTCGCGCTCAAAGTTAGCTAAGAATTCATCCAGGAAAACGGAAGAAGCAGTATCCTGCTGCAAAATGGCCGGTCGCCCGGCATCTCCTGATTCGCGGATACTCTGAATTAATGGCAGGTGGCCGAGGAAAGGAATTTTCAGATCATCGGCAAGATTTTTCGCCCCATCTTTTCCAAAGAGAAAATAGCGATTTTCGGGGAGTTCTTTGGGAGTAAACCAGGACATATTTTCTACGATACCAATAATCGGGATATTGATAGCGGGAAGTTGAAACATAGCCACTCCCTTTTTTGCATCGGCAAGAGCCACTTCCTGTGGTGTGCTAACGATTATAGCACCGGTCAGCGGTATGGACTGAACAATAGAAAGATGCACGTCACCAGTGCCGGGAGGAAGATCTACTACGAGGTAGTCGAGTTTCCCCCAGTTTCCGTCATTGATCAACTGGTTCAATGCCTTGGTGGCCATAGGGCCTCTCCATACTACCGCCTGATTAACTTCTGCAAAAAATCCGATGGAGAGTACTTTCACCCCGTATTGCTCAACCGGTTGTATCAGATTTTTTCCGTTTACCTCTACAATGGCGGGCTTTTCGTGTACAATATCAAACATGGTAGGCGCAGAGGGACCATAGATATCCGCGTCGAGCATTCCAACAGCAAAGCCTTTTTTAGCCAATCCCACAGCGAGATTCACGGATACAGTACTTTTTCCGACACCTCCTTTGCCGGAAGCTACGGCGATGATGTTTTTCACTCCGGGCAATACTTTACGCAACTCTCCATTGCGCTCGTCGCTGCCGATCGGCAGCACTTCTATTTCAACTTTCCACTCATTGCCTATCACACGGTGAATAGCAAACTCGCAGGCCTCCTTCATCCTCATTCGTGCGTGCATAGCGGGGTTACTGACCTTTACTTCGAGAATTATTGCACCGTCTTTTACATCAATGATTTTTACCAGACCTAATGATACGATGTCTTTTTTGAGATCGGGCTCAATTATATTGGACAGTGCATTGAACACTGACTCACGTGATATCTTCATTATTTAATAACCTTTTTCATTAGACAAAGTTCGCATGAGTAAAGGGAAAATGCGAATAATTCCAAAAATTTTAGATGAATAAACCAAAAATTAGAAACTACCTTTGGAGCAATAGTGGAAAGAAGTAGTTTTTATGACGATGTGTATGAAGTGGTTCGGCTTATTCCCAAGGGGAGAGTGACCACCTTTGGTGCAATTGCGAGGTACCTTGGCACCGGTCTCAGCAGCAGGATGGTGGGCTGGGCTTTGAAGGCTTCACCTCAGGGAGTGCCAGCGCACCGCGTAGTGAACAGAGCAGGCATACTGTCGGGGAAACATCATTTCGGTCATCCCTGCCGGATGCAGGAATTACTCGAAGAAGAGGGGGTGCGAGTGGTGAATGACGAGGTGCAGAATTTTTCCGGATTATTGTGGGATCCACAATCGCTCTCGTTAGAGTAAGTGTCGCACACAATCAGTAACAAAATCAATGGGAAAGGAATACAAGTCAATTGATTTTTCTGTGTATTTAAGGAATACCCATTGTATTATCTTGGCGTTATGAATCGTTGTGCAATTATATTTTTTTTCATCATTCAGCAGGTGTTCTCTTTTGCTCAACTTGTGACAGAAAAGGATGTCTCACCCAGTTACAGGGTTGTTTTTTTTATTTCACCCTCCTGTAAAATTTGTCAATACTATGCGCTTCCGTTTCGAGACTTTTACCACAACTATCATGCTGATGGTTTTCGCTTTGAAGCGTTCGTTCCGAGCAAACAATTTTCTGAAGAAGATGTGCAGGAATTCAAAAAAAAATACCGCATACCATTTTCTGTAAGTAAGGATACGATGGCATTGCACAATCAATGGGATGCTACCATTACTCCAGAAGTTTTTGTGCTGAATAAAAACGATGAAATACTTTACCACGGGCGCATTGATGATTCTTACCAGGCAATTGGAAAGAGAAGGCAGGTAGTTCAGAACCACGAACTCCAATCCGTGCTCGACAGGCTTGCAGGTGGTGAAACGGGGCCTTTTGAGAATGAACCCGCAGTTGGATGTCTGATTGAAAAGTACTGATGAAAAAAATGATTTCTGACAAATACTCACGGCAATGAAAAAAATAATTTTTGTTCTGGCCACACTTCTGCAGTTAGTTGTATCGGCACAGGTTAATTTCAGCGAACACATTGCCCCGATCATTTTTGATCACTGTACGAAATGCCACCGCGAAGGCGAGATTGGGCCTATGCCACTCACCACTTATGAGGAGGTGTATGCATACGCGGGTAATATTGAATATGTGACGAGCATTCGCAATATGCCGCCATGGATGCCCGATCATAATTACAGCTCATTTAGAGATGAAAATTGGTTGTCGGAAGAGGAGATCAACCTGATCAGTGAGTGGGTAGAAAATGAAATGCCGCAGGGAGACCCTGAATTACAACCGCCGGCTCCTGTTTTCCCCAGTGGTTCACAGATCGGTGTTCCTGATCTGGTACTCACGATGGCCGAGCCTTACCTTCATCACGGTTTAAATGCCGATCAGTACCAGATTTTTGTTATTCCTACCGGTATGACGGAGGATAAAGATATTGAGGCAATTGAAGTAAGAGCGGATAATAAATCAATCTGTCATCATGCGATACTTGGCATAGATACTACCGGCACTGCTGCAACGTTAGATGCGGACGATGAAGAGTACGGATACACCCAGTTCGGCGGATATGGTTTTGATCCGGCAGATCCTTTTTTCGGCGCTTGGGTACCCGGCGCAAATCCGCTCGTTTACCCGCCAACTATTGGAAAAAAAATATTTGCCGGAGCCGATCTTTTATTGCAAATGCACTATGGACCCTCCAGCATTGATCAAACCGATCAGACTTCAGTCAATATCTTTTTCGCAGATGATCCCATTCAGCGCTATGTAGTCACTTATCCTATCAGCCCTAACGACCTTGACCAACCTTTCGTTATTCCCCCAAATACAGTGAAGACTTTTCACGGTAAAGTGGAAGTCCCTTTCAGTGTATCGTTGATCGGTGTGGCTCCGCACGGACATCTTTTGTGCTCAAGCTATGAAGTTTATGCGGTGAGTCCGAATGAACAGGATACCATTCCGATGATTCATATTCCCGAATGGAACTTTAACTGGCAGGGACTTTATGCATATCCGAACATGAAATTGATACCGCAGGGATATACTGTTCATTGCATTGGTACTTTTGACAATACAGCAAACAACCCTTCGAATCCGAACATCCCGCCAGAGTGGGTTTCATGGGGCGAAAGCACCTATGATGAGATGTACCTCTGTTTTCTCCAGTTTGTTCCTTATCATGCCGGTGATGAAAATATTTCGCTTGCGGCAGCGAATGAAGCGGATATGATGGTTTACCCCGCTACACAACTTTTTCCGAGTTATCCAAACCCGGCGAGAGAGAAGGTTACGATCGGATTCAGTCTTGCAACACCGGAAAAAGTTGAACTCTCATTATTTGATACACAGGGAAAGCTAGTGAAAAAATTGGTGAACAACACGATGTATCCTACCGGGAGGCATAAAGTGAGTGTACCGGTGGGAGATGTTTCTGACGGCCTTTACGTTGTACATCTGAGGGCAGGGGCAACGACACAGAGCCAGCAGTTGCTGATCACGCCGTAGAATCCTTACCGGAGAATACCTTCGATGTATTTGATTTTTCGCCCCTCGTCGAGCCACATTTGTTCGTAATAGGTGCGTATGGTAAGCATGTCCTTCAACTCTTCACTTTGAGAAGAAAGAAAGTTCCCATACACATCGTTCGAATGGATTCCGATGTTGATACCTGCTTCAGGCCATTCGCTCAGTGCTTTTCTGTAAACGGATTCATTATCGTGTTTTAAAAAAATATACGATGGTTTTTTGAGAAATGTGCGGTATTTTTCGATATACCAACGTGATGTAATCCTTCTCTTTCCTTCGTGATCCTGTGGTTGCGGGTCGCAGAAGGTAATCCACAATTCGTCCACTTCGTTTTCACCAAAGAAAGAAGAAATGAATTCAATACGTGTGCGTAGGAACGCAACATTGTTCAACCCTTCCTGCAGCGCTTCTTTGGCTCCTTTGTGAAAACGATGCCCCTTGACATCAATACCGATAAAATTTTTTCCTGACTCTCTTTTCGCGAGTTCCACGGTGTACTCACCCTTTCCGCATCCTAACTCCAATACAATTGGAAAATCATTTCTGAAGAAATCACTCCTCCATTTTCCTTTCATAAAAAATTCCTGTTCTCCCCGGATAATGGGCAATAACGGTGGTTCGAATACATGAGGGAAAAGCTTGTTTTCCGCCCATTTTTTTAATTTGTCTTTTCCCATCAGGTGCAAAAGTAAAAAGGCCGTAAGATTATAGTCCTCCGGTTTCAATGACTTTGACGGTTGAAGGGATTCATAGCAAACATAGCCCAGTTTCCATCCATTCATAAAGCCGTACCTTTCGCCGTGCAAAAGAAAAAACGCGTTCTCATAGCACCGCTAGACTGGGGTCTCGGACATGCAACACGCTGCGTACCTCTAATTCGCCAAAAGGCCGGTGAGGGGTATGAGGTTGTGCTTGCTGCTTGTGGCTCATCTGCTGACTTTCTTTCGCAGGCTTTCCCTGATCTGCCCCTTCACCGCGATATACCATCCTATAGGATACACTATTCTGGAAATTCACTGATGTGGAGTATGGTGAGTCAATTGCCGAAAATTTTTTCTGCCGTTAAGAAAGAAAAAAGATGGCTGGAGGGCTTTGTTGAACGATATCATCCTGACGAGGTTATTTCTGATAACCGTTATGGTCTTTACACAAAAAGGGTTTATTGCACTTTTATCACGCATCAACTCTTTCCGATGGTTCCATGGTGGGTGCGTTATGGTGTTCACCGGCTGATCTGTCATTATATCCGTCAGTTTGATCAGTGTCTGATTCCCGACTGGGAAGATGCGGAGATGAGTCTGAGCGGGAACCTTTCACATGGCAACATTCCAACTAACTGCAAATTCATTGGCCCTCAATCTCGTTTTTCGACAGTAGAAAAAGTAGTGAAGAGAGATGGGGCAGAGGAGGCATATCGGATTGTTGCACTTATCAGCGGTCCCGAACCGCAGCGCGAATTGTTGGAAAAAAAACTGTCTGAGCTATTGTTTCAAACCGGTATCAGATCATTGATTATCTGTGGGCAACCGGGGATAACAAGAAATGAGAAGATCAAAAATATTGCATTTGTACATCATCTCGACGACGCATCGTTGGCCGGAGTGATCCGTCAATCGGAACTTCTCATTTGTCGCTCTGGTTATTCCACGATCATGGATATTGAATGTTTGGAAAAAAAGGCATTGCTGATTCCTACTCCCGGACAAACCGAACAGGAGTACCTCGCTCGCTATCTGACTTCAAAAGGCTATTCAATGATTACGCAGGAGAATCTTTCATCCGAAATTCTTTTGATGATGGCTCAACCATTATTTTGTGATGGGATGGAAAATAAAGGAAAGGGTTTACATTCTTAACTTTGTTGTATGGAACGCAGTGATGAAGAGTATATGAAGATGGCTATCAGGGAGGCTATGTATGCGATGGATCAGGACGAAGTTCCCATCGGCTGTGTTGTTGTTTGCAAAGATCAGGTGATTGCCCGCGGGCATAACTTAGTAGAGCGGCTACATGATTTCACTGCACATGCCGAAATGCAGGCTTTTACTTCTGCATCAGAGTTTCTCGGAGGAAAATCGCTCGATGAATGTACACTCTATGTAACTCTTGAACCCTGTGTGATGTGCGCGGGAGCTGCTTACAATACACGTATTGGCCGCATTGTTTTTGGAGCATCCGATGAAAAGCGGGGGTTTACAAAATTCGGTGTACATAGCATCAATCATCAGGGTATTCTTCACCCAAAAACCGAAATAAAGAGTGGTGTACTGGAAGAAGAGTGCGCCACACTTCTCAGGGAGTTTTTCGTATCAAAACGTCATCGGGAATAATAATTTGAATCGGGATAAAATCCGGTATTTTTGATGTAGGAAGTTTGATTCGGTCTTAACTTTGTGCGCCCATTTGTTAAACAATGAATAATCCGGTGCCCTTATGCAGGTCCCTTTGTCCAAAGAACTGCTGGCCAATCTCAAAGATTGGATTGCCGAAGGCAAGGATACAGCCATTCACGATGTTTTGCAGGGTGTCCATCCTGCAGACATTGCCGAACTGATCAATGAGTTGCGGCCAGATGAGGCCGTATATATTTACCGCTGTCTTGATGATGAACGTGCTGCAGAAGTCATGCTGGAGCTCGATGATGATATCAGGAAAAAGCTGCTTTCCAGTCTTACCAGTCGTGAAATTGCAGAAGACCTCATCGAAAATTATGATTCGGACGATGCTGCCGACCTTATTTCTGACCTTCCCGAACAGAAACAGGAAGAGGTAATAGCACTGCTTGAAGACGAAGAGCAGGCCAGTGATATCATTGACCTGATGACTTATGCGGAAGGTACTGCGGGGGCATTGATGGGAAAAGAACTCGTTCGAGTTAATCAGAAATGGACTGTTGCTCAGGCAATCCGCGAAATGCGACGCCAGGCGGAATATCTGGATACTATTTACACCATTTATGTTGTGGGTGATAAGGAAGAGTTATTAGGAACCCTCAGCATGAAAACGATGATCTTCGGATCAGCGAGTATGCGTACTACTGTTCGGGAGCTATTCAAGGAATCGAAGGTTCGTTCAGTTAATGTGAACACCCCTGCCGAAGAGGTTGTCAGAGTGATGAATAAATACGATCTCGTGGTAATTCCGGTAGTAAACGATGCCGGAGCACTGCTCGGACGTATTACTCTTGATGATGTGGTGGATGTAATGCAGGAAGAGGCATCAAAGGACTATCAATTGGCCAGTGGTATTTCTGAAAATGTGGAATCGAGTGACAGTGTAATTGCTTTAACCCGTGCACGGCTCCCGTGGATACTGATCGGGATGGCCGGAGGTATGAGCAGCGCTTATATCATTGGTGTATTCGATATTACCGAAAATCCACAGATGGCGATTTTTATGCCCTTGATCGCTGCTACCGGCGGAAATGTTGGAGTTCAGTCTGCGGCACTCGTAGTGCGATCACTGGCAAATCAAAGTGCACTCGATGAAACAGTAATGCAAAAGCTCACTAAGGAATTCAGTGTGGGAATGGTCAATGCGCTGATCTGCTCCGCTGTGATCATGTTGGTCAGCCAGCTTTTTCATTTTGACCTTGCGCTCAGCATTACTGCTTCACTCGCTCTTTTCAGCGTGATCATTTTTGCTAGTATCACCGGCACATTTATCCCTCTGACGTTGAATCGCTTCGGTATTGACCCTGCGTTGGCTACAGGACCTTTTATTACAACAACTAACGATATTATGGGTTTGATTATTTATTTTTCTGTCGGACATTATTTTTTAAACCACCTTGATCTGCTTCCGACGACCATTTTCTGACGTGAATTTTTGACCACAAGAATTGATAGTGTGATAAATTCAATTGGAGCACATGAAACCGAAAGTGATCTTTATTGACAGTGTACATGAGGTACTACAGGAACGGCTTGAATATTCGGGTTTTCAATGTGATCTGCATTTTCATACCTCTTGGCCCGATGTGGAAAATATACTGCATGAATATACCGGAGTGGTCATTCGCAGCCGTTATACAATAGATAGAAATTTTATTGACAAGGCACTGCAGTTACGGTTTATTGCACGGTCGGGTTCTGGGCTTGAAAACATTGATGTCAACTATGCTGCATCCAAAGGAATTGCCGTGTTTAATTCTCCGGAAGGCAACCGCGATGCCGTTGGGGAGCATGCAATTGCCATGTTATTGTCTCTGTTCAATAAACTGAACATAGCAGATGCTCAGGTGAGAAAAGGGATGTGGTTCAGGGAGGAGAACAGAGGGATTGAGTTGTGCGGTAAAACTGTCGGATTGCTGGGATATGGTCAGATGGGATCTTCAATGGCGCGTAAACTTTCCGGATTCGAATGCACAGTGATTGCATTTGATAAATACCGGAAGAATTACAGCGATTCTTATGCAATCGAAGTAAGTCTTGATGGGCTGTTTGAGCGGTCTGATATTTTGAGTATCCACCTTCCTCTGACAGAGGAGACACATTACATGGTTAATGAAAGTTTTCTTGACAGATTTCAGAAACGAATTTACGTAATCAATACAGCGAGGGGAAAGAATGTTCATACAGCAGGGCTTGTAGCCGCGATGAAAAAAGGAAAGGTGCAGGGAGCCTGCCTCGATGTACTCGAATTTGAAAAATCTTCTCTTGAGATACTGGAGTATTCTGCCATGCCCGACGAGATGCAATTCCTGTGCGGCAGCGAACGTGTTATTCTAAGTCCCCATATTGCCGGATGGACAGTGGAGAGTTATAGAAAACTGTCGTCCGTTCTTGCAGATAAAGTACTTTTCTGGTGGAAGGAAAAGTGCCGGTGATGGATGCGCAAATTGATAAAAACACCATTTGTTGTTACGTATCACACTCTATTACTTTTCATCAGGAAGGAGTTCCTCCTTCATTCCTTTCTCTTTTTTTCTTATACATTTTAGCAACTAATGTAATAATTATCCCAATGCCGATCAGCCCCAGTACTCCCCATATCCATGAAATGGATGTCTTATTCACGACAAGGAAAACAATGGCAATGAGGAGCACTGTTCCCACTTCGTTCAGTAACCGGAAATAAAATGAATTGTACCTATCCGGCTGTGTCTGCAGAATTCGATATACTTTTTGTCCATAGAACTGATAAGCGAGGAGGACTGCGATAAAAAACAACTTTACCTGCATCCAGGCATCAGCGAGGAACGACATATTTTGAACCAACAGCCAGGTTCCAAAGATCATTGTCAATACACACGAAGGCCAAGTGATAACATACCATAGTCGTCTTTCCATTAGTCCGTACTGTTTAGTCAGAATGCTTCTTTCCGGTTCGGGTTTACTTGCCGCCTCGGCATGATATACAAAGAGCCGCCAGATATAGAACAATCCGGCAAACCACGTGACTACAAAAATGATATGAAGAGATTTTACAATGAGTGGATCCATAACGATGTTTTTTAGCTGAACAAAGCTTTCAATTCGAGTGCGTCTGCGGGTTTCATTTTTCCTGCAAGGATCAACCGGAGTTGTCTTCTGCGCAAAGCACCGTCGAAACGCTTTTTCTCTTCCTCTGACTCAGGTACAAGTTCTGGCACATCTATCGGGCTACCCATCTGATCTACCGCAACAAAAGTATAGATAGCTTCATTGCATTTAATCTTCTCGCCGGTGGTGCTGTGCTCAACAAAAATATCCATGAATACTTCCATTGATGAAGTAAACGACCGGGAGACCTTGGCTTCGATGATCACAATATCGCCGAGCCTGATCGGATGCTGAAAAGATACATTGTTGACAGCAGCAGTTACAACAATCCGTTTGCAGTGGCGATGAGCAGAAATGGCAGAGGCCACATCGAGCCAGTTGAGCAATTGCCCGCCCATCAGGTTGCCGAGTGTATTTGTATTTTCCGGAAGCACCATGTGAGTGCTTACAGTGAGTGTATCTCTTGCGAGAACCCGTTTCATGTTTTCCTGTATAATTTTAGTCAAAGATAAAGGTGTATTTGAGAAACTATCGGGAAACTCTACCGTCCGATAAAAAAATAGTAAACTTATTTTAATTTGTAATAACGATTTGCGTGTTGCCGCAGTTGGCGATTTTGGAGCACTTCACTGTCAACCAAGCACAAACTTTGATAGGAGCACATAGCTTCAATTTGTTCGTCACCGCCAATTGAGGCAACACGCTGATGCACTAAACCTTCGGTAGCCTCTTTCTTTCATCGTCGTAAACATACGCATAACTAAATCATATTAATTATGCGTACTACAAAAATTCAATTCGCCGACGCTGGTTCGGCTGCTACCATCGTTAAGATGGCTTGTGAACGGGTAGAAGGATTTTCTGCTCTCTACACACGCTTTGAACGCAAGATGTCCATTGCTGGAAAAAGTCGAAGCACCATCACC
>JADLBA010000176.1 GCA_020848015.1 Crocinitomicaceae bacterium
ATTTTTGTTCCAATTCCTAAAAAAACTCATTCGCAGAATAGGAAAAAGACCTAAACTGTTTTGCGAAAAGTCTCCAACTTATCGGGGTCTGAGACACTTAGCGTATGTCGTATCATACATAAGAATGATAATGGTTAACTCCCCGCCTCAGTTGATTCTTTGCCTCTTTCAAACGGAACCACTTGTCCCTCCTGCTTTTCTTCGATATGTTTATATAAAGACTAAACACCCTATTTTAGCCGCCCGCAAAACCGAAATCACTCCGTGCAACTCCTCGCCCAGATAGCCATCGTCATCTACGGTTGCTTCCTTGTATTTATTTTTTTATATAGCATTGTTCAGTTCAACTTAGCTATTCAATATGTACGCAGCAGAAAAAAAAGAAATAGGAAGCCGGTGCTGACAGATGAGCAATTACCCATCGTCACCGTACAGCTTCCAGTCTATAATGAACTCTATGTGATTGAGCGCCTCATTGATGCTGTATGCGCATTTGACTATCCCAAAAACAAGATAGAAATACAGGTGCTCGATGATGGTAATGATGAGTCAGTGCAGATTGCTGCAAAAAAAATTACTGAAAAACAAAAAGAAGGATTCGATATTCAGCACGTTATCAGACCCAACCGGGTAGGCTTTAAGGCTGGAGCACTGGGATATGGACTTGATATTTGTAAAGGAGAATTTACGGCGATCTTCGATGCTGACTTTCTTCCCCGCCCTGATTTTTTACGGCAGACAATCCCTTATTTTTATTCAGGTGAAAAGATCGCTGTTGTTCAGACGCGCTGGGAACACCTCAACGAAGATTATTCAATGATTACGAAGTTACAGGCATTTGGCCTTGATGCACATTTCACAGTAGAGCAAATAGGCCGCAATTCAGCGCACCATTTTATCAACTTTAACGGTACCGCCGGCGTTTGGAGAAAAGAAGCGATCTATAATGCCGGTGGATGGCAGAGCGATACCATCACCGAAGATCTTGACCTCAGCTACCGCGCCCAATTGAAAGGATGGAATTTTGTTTACCTGCCAGAAATAGGTTCACCGGCAGAACTTCCTGCGGAAATGAATGCGCTGAAAGCGCAGCAATTCCGTTGGACGAAAGGTGCCGCCGAATGCACAAAAAAGAATATGGGAAAAGTGCTCACAGCAAAAGGACTTGGATTCAGCCACAAGGTACACGCTTCCTTTCATCTCATGAATTCAATTGTGTTTCTCAGCGTATTAGGGACATCGCTAATGAGTGTTCCGATGCTGATCATAAAAAACCACTATCCGCAATACTCGACACTGTTTGTGATCGCTTCCGCCTTCCTTCTTGGATTTTTTATACTGGGTTATTTCTACTGGGTATCACGGCCACCGGCTCCTTACTTCAGCAAACTCGGACGATTTGTTTTTGAATTTCCAATGTTCCTGAGCGTGACAATGGGACTTTCGCTGCACAATACAGTGGCTGTGATTGAAGGTCTCACCGGTAGAAAATCTGCATTTGTCCGCACTCCGAAGTTTGCGATCAATTCGGGAAAAATGGGAACGTGGACCGATAAAAAATACCGTACTGCAAAAATTTCACCCCTTACTCTGGGTGAAGCATTGATGGCCTGCTATTTTATTTTTGGATTGTACTTGGCCTTTCACTACGACGACTTTGGGCTTTTTCCCTTTCACATCATGCTGACGCTGGGTTATGTTTTCGTAACCTACTATTCCATCAAACACGCGAGAAGTTGAATAGTGATAAAACAAGCAAAAATTCTAATGAAAACAAAAAGTATATCTACTTCAGGTATCCATTGAATGAGGTAGAGCTCGAAGTATTCGTTGATGAAACGATACTTCACCGCTCCCACAATGACAGGCATTTTCAGCGTATAGCCCGACTCGTTCGAACGATAGCCATAAATGGTAATTCTCCATCCACCCTGAGTGACTCACTCCCCGGTCCATAGGAATAATAATTCATCAGGAAAAGTATCGTTCCTGCGGGAACAGAATATGGATTATTGCCAAGATTCCCAACTGTGACAGGAATAACAGCAATGGCATCTGTTAGAAAACCATTGATACCTATAGTAGAAGAATTCGTTGGCGTAACAATATCTCCCGCTCCTGCAACGATCGGTTTATGCAGTGAAAAACCGCTTTCTTTGGGCGGTACCCATAAACCGAAGCGCCATTGACCTCCAACATTTCCGGGCCCGATCCATACGAATAGTAATTGGTGATGTAAAAGTTTTTTCGTACCTGCACGGTATTAGGACTTGAATAAATGTTTCCCAGAGTTACTGCGGTAACATTGTCCCAGCCCTCATGAAATCCCCTAGTAGAGCTGGCGGCAGATACCTTCAATGATTCCCACTTGTTTCCTCCCCAGTAATAATATCCACGCACCACATCGCCCAAAGTTGCCGATTGTAAACTAACAGAGATGTGGCCACTTTTGCTCTCAAAGGGGTATTCGAAGTAGTTGCTGCGAGAGCTACACGTGGAATCAATTATACTATATTTGAGCAGAAACATCGAGCATTGCCGAACCATCAGGAGCATTCCCGGAATTATTGATACTTACCCCTTGTGCAAAAGATTAGATCGTAACAAAAAGAAAACAAGCAAGCAAAACAGGAAAAATGAAAAGAATCTTTTTCATAGCAGAGATAGTTTAGTTAATAGGAACGGCCAGCGTAAGAAATGGGATGGACAAATAGTGATGAGCTACGGAATTTTTGTCTGTGTATCAATTTTTATTAATTTCGTTTTGCTTCAAACCTTACCTCGAAATGAAACGAAAATATTCTCTCTGTTTCACATCTGTGATGATCCTGTTTTTCCATTCAGAATTCCTGTCTCAAGTTGGCATCAATTCATCCGGAAATCCTCCGAATTCTTCTGCAATGCTCGATATATCATCTACAGTGTCAGGAATCTTGATTCCGCGTATGACTACAACTGAAAGGAATGCAATAGTGTCTCCTGCGGAAGGGCTGGCGATATACAATACCACAACAAAATGCCTTGAGATGTTTATCACAAATACGTGGCAGCCGATAGGTTGTGGCTGTTCTTCTCCTCCAGGAACACCTGGTGCAATTTCTGGAATTAGCATCCAGACACCGGCCGCAAACGGACAAGTATATTCCGTTCAACCGGTGAGTGGGGCACCTTCCTATGCTTGGACTGTTCCGGCAGGTTGGACAATCACGCTGGGTCAGGGTACTTCTTCAATCACTGTGACAACTGGAAATTCCGGTGACAATGGAAATATTCTCGTTCATGTGGTAAATCCCTGTGGCAACAGCAGCGATCAAACATTGATGGTTTCAGTTCAACCCGAATGTAACGCTATTACAGTGAATCACACTGTGGCAAACGGAGTTGCTCCTGTCAACAAATCGGTAACTTATACGGTAGTATTGACTGCTATTGGGGGTACCGGAGATAAATGTTGGATCGCTCAAAACCTCGGTGCCGCTTCGCAGCCCTCATCAGCTTCTGACAATACAGAGGCTGCCGCTGGCTGGTATTGGCAGTTCAACCGGAAGCAGGGATACAAACATGATGGCTCCGTTACCCCCGCTTGGTCAATCACTTCTATCAGTGAGTCCAGTGAGTGGATTGCTTCAAATGACCCGTGTTTAATAGAACTTGGCTCAGGCTGGAGGTTACCTACCGAAACAGAATGGACAAATGCTGATGGAGCACCTCAGAACTGGAATACACATAGCGATGTATTCAACTCCGTGTTGAAGCTCCATGCAGGAGGATATCTATACAGTGGAGGAGGCATCCTTTACAATCGAGGCTCAAGCGGATTGTATTGGAGTAGTAAGCATAGCACCTCTACATTTGCAATAGCTTTAAATTTCTATAATCCACAACCGGTAGTAGATCAAGAGTTTAAAGCTGACGCATACACCATCCGGTGTCTCCGAGATTGATCTCTACTACGACTTTTGGTAAGCGATACTGAATATGATTTCTACTGTTCCTCCATTTCCACATGTATTCCACCGAGCAATTACCCTGTTGTTAGCCGGGTTGTTGATATAACAATTAGTATTAGAATCGTTGTTGGCGAAGCGAAGGTTCGCAAATTGGACCATTATTGGAAACTACTGGACTATTGAAATCACAATCTCCACATACCTGCTTCCAGCCAGAAGCAAGTCGAATATTCATGCATTGTGTTGTCGTATTAAATATGGTAAGTCCGGTAGCGGGGTCAA
>JADLBA010000177.1 GCA_020848015.1 Crocinitomicaceae bacterium
ACAATTATACTTTTAAAAAAATCCGGATGTGCGGAATGCTAAAACCGGCGCGAATTTACGAATTTAGACGCTATAAGATAGATGCAGTTTTGACAACGCGGGGCATCGCATGATTTAACTGTGATTTCAACTATTCTTTTAATCAGTTACTTTTGCGGCAGAATTCACCTCAGCAACACCGTCACGACTGGCCGTTGTAACTAATGCCGAACCGGATTCATTTTGTTGTCCTATGAGCAGTGAGCCTACCACCTGTGTGATTTTCACCAAGAATTTTCCTTATGGTTTAATGGAAAATTATTTATTTGGTGAATTGCCATTTCTTTCCCAGACCTTTGATCGCGTTCTCTTTGCGCCGACTGATGAATTTAAATATCCGGAGTCTGGAAACAGGGTAAAGGATATGCCCGGAATTGAAGTGATCAAACTCAACGCAGGAGTGTTCAATCTCGATAGTAAAGAGAGGATGAAAAGGGAAAAAATGGTCGTAGGTCTGTTTTTAAGAGAATTAGTAAAGAGCAGAGAGAAATTTAACCACGGTAAAAGATGGAAACACCTGTTGCCGCGTCTTCGACAGTTGTATAAAGGAGCTCACCTGCTTGGAGAGGCCGTAAACCGGTATAATTTAAAAAATACAGATACTGTCTTTTATCATTACTGGTTTTACAATGGACTTGTTCTGACGCGAATCTTTCATAAAGTAATTTCGGAGCAGCGATTTGTAAATATTGCCCGTGCACATAGTGGCGATGTTTACCATAGCGACTTCAGGAAGATGCAGGAAGAAAAAGATGTAATCATTCCTTTCGAACAGATTAAGTGGGAAGAGGTTGATAAGGTACATGTGATCTCTTCGCATGGTTTTAATTATTTGCTGGCTCACTTTCCGCAATACCGGAAAAAAATGACGATCTCCCGGTTGGGGGTATTTGATAATGGTTTGCCCATCAGCGACGGTGGACAGGAGAGAAAGGTAATTGTTACCTGCTCTACTGTAGGAAAGAAAAAAAGACTGAACCTGATTCCCGAAATTGTTCATTTTATGAAATTCCGGGTGAAATGGATTCATATCGGCGACGCGAATCCTGAGAGTAGAGAGATACTCACTCATCTGATGAATACAAAGTGTCCGGGATCAGAAATAGAGTTTACCGGCTTTCTGAAAGGCAATGACCTGGTTCGTTTTTATAAGGAAAATCATGTTGATCTTTTTGCCAATGTCAGTTCCTTTGAGGGCATTCCAGTGACACTAATGGATGCGGCTTCTTTTGGTATTCCTATGCTGGCGACTACCACCACGGGAAACCCTGAGATCGTCAATGAGGAAAATGGTTTACTGGTACCGGTTGATTTTAATCCTGAAGTAGTCGCTCATCGCATAGATACATTGTTCAGCGATGTGGAAGCATCAAAGAAAAAATCACTTGCAGCGAGAAAAATGTTTGAGACAACATATAACGCAGATGTCAACTACGCCGTTTTTGCTGCAGCACTGCTTTCTTATTTGAAAAAGGATTTTCAAAAAAAGCAATCCTGAAAAAATAAAAAATAGTTATGAATTTTATTCGCATCTCCTTTTTCCTGCTTTTGCTCGCAGTTGTTACTGGTGCTTTTGGTGCACATACTATTGGCCCACTGCTTAGTCCAGAGCATTATGCCGCATACCGGACGGGTGTTGAATACCATTTTCTTCATGCAATTGGAATATTGCTGGTCTCTCTTTTAGCATCCAATGGATGGTTGAAAGAGGAGAGGCTTGCAACGATTCAATGGCTGTTGTTTCTCGGTGTGATTTGTTTTTCTGGGTCTATTTATCTGCTGTCAACAAGAGATATTTCGGGGTGGGAGGGAGTGCGCTTTCTCGGACCTGTCACACCATTGGGTGGTACCATGTTCATTGCCGCATGGGCTCTTGCTGTCTTTTCAGTAAAAAGAAAGGATAAAAAGAATTAATCCGCAATGAATACGGTTTTTGCATAGGTGAAGGTGAGTATGCCTTCCGCAGAAAGTTCCCTGCCGAAGCCAGATGCTTTTACTCCTCCAAAGGGAAGCCGGGGATCACTTTTCACAATTGAATTGATAAATACCGCGCCTTCATCAAAATACCGTATCATCGAGTCTGTTTTTCCCGCTGATTGAGAAAATATCGAAACCCCTAATCCATAATGGCTTTCGTGTACTATTGACATAGCTTCATCCGGGCTGTTTACTCTCATCACGGCAGCCACCGGCCCAAATACCTCTTCATCCATTACCGGCATTCCAGGGCAACAATTTCCAAGAATAGTAGGTTGATAGAGGGCATCTCTGTAGTCACCTCCGGTAAGAATTTTTGCTCCTTTTGCAACACTTGTCATTACCTGACGGTGCACTACTTCTGCAAAATCAGTGCGCGCCAGTGGGCCGATATATGTCTCCTCATTCAACGGGTCTCCTGTCTTCAGTGATTTGACTTTGCTAAGAAATTTTTCAATGAATGAATTATACACGGTAGCTTCAATCAGAAAGCGTTTGGCAGCGATACAACTTTGCCCGTTGTTTTGAAACCTTCCCACAATAGCGTGCTCCACGGCTTTATCAATATCTGCATCTGCAAGTACGATGAATGAATTATTGCCGCCGAGTTCGAGTACACAGGGTTTAATATTTCTTCCCGCAGCGGCTGCGACCTGTCTTCCTGCCTGTTCGCTGCCGGTCAGCGAAACACCTCTTACCAGTGGGTGAGCAAGCACATCGCCTACTTCTGACGATGAGATCAGTAATGCCTTGAATAATCCTTTCGGAGTGCCGGCTTCCGAAAACAATTCTTCAATTGCTTTCGCACAGCCGGGCACGTTGGAGGCGTGTTTCAGCAATACTGCGTTTCCGGCCATAATAGCAGGAACTACGCAGCGGATCACCTGCCAAAAAGGAAAATTCCACGGCATTATAGCGAGCCAAACTCCGTATGGTTCGCGCAATACATAACTTTTTTGTGCATCGGTAGCAATTTCGTGCTGCTGTAAAAAAGCAGCTCCTTCTGAAGAATAATA
>JADLBA010000178.1 GCA_020848015.1 Crocinitomicaceae bacterium
CTGCCATAAATATTATCTATATAATGCTTATCGGGATCAAACTTTTCGACCTCAATATAATAATTCGATGTGGAGGATTCATCGAGATGAAGTATCTCGAGATACACCGGCTTTGTGAAACCCAGCGCCGGACCGGCCAGCCAGCTATAACCTACCTGCACACCATTTGGACGAAGTTTTTCGGCAATGATCTTTTTCATTCCAAATCCCGGACGCACCACATAAAAATTATTTTCTTTCCCATAAAAATAACTGCGGGCATTTGGGTCTTGGAAATAGCTCTTGGTCTCTTTTTCATGTTTCACAAAAACGATGTCGAGAGACAAAAGCCTGAGTTTGTATATCCCCTTGTTTTTTCCGATTGTTCCGAATAATCCGTAGCCATGGGTATTTACATTGATCCCCGCATAAAACTGGCGATTGTAAACGATGTCCGGTTGTGCAGAAGCATCACCTTGAGCTTGAGCGGCAGACATACCAGACAAAACAGTCAGAAGAAGAAAAAATCGCCTTATCATTGATTGCTCAAAGCTACATTAAAATCCCGTTTTTACCTATTGGTTCATTTATATTTTGCAATACTTACCCACCTAAATAAAAGCCGGGTGAAGAAAAACTTCCTTCCCTGTTTAGCTTTGAAAAAAATCTTGACAATGAAAGGAATGACCGTAAACTACCTCGGTGAGCTTCGCTGTGAAGGCACTCACCTGAAAAGCGGAAACAAATTGATAACAGATGCACCTCCCGACAACCACGGCCGGGGTGAAGCCTTTTCCCCCACCGATCTTTTATGTACCTCACTCGCTTCCTGCATGATTACGCTGATCGGCATTACGGCAGAAACGAAAAACTTCAGCACCGGTACTATCTATGCTGAAATTGAAAAGATCATGGGAAGCAATCCGCGAAGGGTATCTGGCATCAACATCCGGTTAGTGATTCAGGATATGGATTATTCAGAGAAGGAAAAGGAAATAATTCGCAATGCCGCGTTGACCTGCCCTGTGGCAAAAAGCCTGCACACTGAGATCACTCAGAATGTTGTCTTTGAATTTGTGAAGGAATGATTACTTCTGAATTTCAACAGGTATCTTGTCATAGGCAGCACACGTCTGCTTATGTCTTTTACACGAAGCAAATCCCGTTATAAGAACTGATAAAAAGAAAACTTTTACTGCGTATTTTTTCATCTGGGCTGCATTAACAATACAGATTTCAAAGGTACTCTGTCAAAATATGCCTGAACAACCGAAGTTACAGATACTTATTAACATCTCCTCTAACAGCCCCAACTACTTAGGCTATTATCAATCAAACTCTCTTTTCGTAAGAGTAAAATTATGGATATAGACCGGCATCACATTCAAAACACACAATTACTCTCTATGTTTTCAGCGAGTATAATATGCATTCTATTGACGATGCTGGTAGGGAGTATTACCACTTCTGCTCAGGAAAAAATTAACTGGAAGCTAACATTTGACGACGCATCATTGAACTCTGAATGGGCAAATAAAAACTTTTCAGAACGCAGCGCGGCAGACTCTGCCCTGTCCAAAGTTTACCAATCTATTGTAGCCTTAGGATTCATTGATGCAAGCCTGGATACTTCGTCCTCACAAGGCATCATACGATGTACTGTGAATTTTGGCAAAAAATACATTTTCGGAAATGCAGTATGGGAAGGGGATTCACTGCTAAACAAACGGTTAGCTTCACAGCAGGGTGTCCCCACGGGAACTTTTTTCAGCACAAAAAATCTCGAATGGCCTGTACAAAAGAGACTTGACTTTCTCGAAAACAATGGTTATCCGTTTTCCTCCATTATATTGAAACAGATAGAAATCAGTGGCGATAGTATCCATACGGTATGGAAAATTAATCGCGGCCCACGTATTCTAATGGATAGTCTGATTATCAAAAGTGAGTCAAGGCTCCCGTATCGCTATCTCCGAAGTTATGTTGATTTTCGTAAAGATGCGGCATACAGCGAAGCTACGTTGCAGACGGTAAAGTCGCGCCTTTCCGAAATTGCATTTATCACTCCGCTCTCGCCTCCACAGGTACTATTCAGCGGTAACCAGGCTTCCATTTATCTGACACTCAAGAAAAAAAAAGCAAATTATTTCAACGGTGTTGTCGGAATACAACCCAATGATAAAACCGGGCATATATCAATGACCGGCGATGCCGAAATAAAATTACTGAATGCGCTAAACAGCGGAGAAGAGCTTTACCTCAACTGGAGGAGGCTGCAGTTGCAGACGCAGGAATTAAAGATGCGTGCTTCATTCCCATTTCTTTTCAGCACGCCCTTAGGCACCGAAGGAGACATAAAGATCTACCGGCGAGACTCAACTTTTTCCACTTTGAAAATGAGCCTCGGAGTGTTGCTTCAATTGGGCGGTCAAAACAGATTGAAAATTTTTGCAGAAAAAAATCAGAGTTCAGGGCTTTCATCGCATATAATCAACGCAACTCTGGCCAATGTAAATTCAACCCTCTACGGTATTTCCGTTCAACTCGAAAAGCTCAATTACCGGCTCAATCCGCGAAGTGGTTACAGTTGTCTTTTTGAGGCCGCCACCGGTAAGCGGGATGCTATGCCAACTTCCGGTTCTGACATTGGCCTCCCTGCGAGCAACCGGAACGTCTTTCGCTTTCAGGGCAAAACAGAGCTTTTCATCCCCACGTTTTCGAGTCAATGCATCCGTCTCGGACAAGCAGGGGCATGGTACGATGCAGTTCCTGTCTTTACCAATGAAATGTATCGCATTGGCGGTTTGCAAACGATCAGGGGTATTGACGAAGAAAGTATTTTCTCATCCGCTTATGCAACGGCCACAGTTGAGTACCGATATCTATTCGATGTTAACTCCGCTGTCTATCTCTTTGCAGATCAAAACTGGTATGAAAGAAAAGATCTGCTATCCTATATTCATGATACGCCTGTTGGATTTGGGGCAGGATTAAACTTTGATACAAGTGCCGGCATCTTTACATTCAACTATGCACTTGCACAACAATTTGACAACCCCATCTTGGTAAGAAATGCAAAACTGAGCTTTGGATTTAGGAATGTATTCTGATCTATGGATCAAACAGGTGTACACCGAACAAAAATCAACTATGATAACAATGATTATGGAAGAGATCGCACAACAGGAGATTCATTATTTGCCGAGGAGTTAACCCCCGCTTTAACATCAAAGCCCTATCTTCGCAGTTGTGAAGCCAGACAGAATAACCATATCTGATACCAGTTCTCAAAAAGCAAGATTTATCCGCACATTTTTCTGTGTAATTTCTGCTGTATATTTTCTTTCACTTATACTCACCTCATGCGCCGACACCAAGCCCGTTCAGGGCAATTCGAACAAGTACCTCTATGGTGAGGAAAACTATAAACTATCTCCCGATTATACCATTTATCATCAAAGCGATGATTCCAGTACGCTGTACTTCCGAATAGGATCAAAAAACCTGTTATACACGCGGGCAGGAACTGGTGATCCTTTTGAGGCAAGCATAAAAATTCATTATGAATTGTACCGACCGAACGATCGTTCGCCTTTAGATTCCGGCTCTTTTGTGATGAAAGACTACAACCATGGCGGGGTCAGCATTGCGCTTTCAGGAAGCCACACGATTTCCGCCAAGCCAGGGATATATTCGCTTCATCTGGTAATGACTGATCTCAAAAGGGAAGAATCAGTGGAGAATATTGTTCCCGTTGACAAATCATCGGTAATGACGGCGCAAAACTTCCTTCTCTCCCATCGGTCCGACTTTACAGAACCACTTTTTGGTCATTATTGCGCTTCGGGAGACACACTTTTTGTCACCTCTCCGCGACTTGGCCTAAATACCTCTTTGCAGCAGCCGGAAAACCTGAAGTTTCTCGGATATAAAACGGATATCCGGCTTCCCCCGCCTCCTTTTTCCTCCAACATTCCTGAGTTACCTTCGATGGAAGACGGGATCAATGTCGGCCTGCACCGCGACAGCCTCAACAATTGGTATGTACTGCCTGAATCAGGTTTTTATTTTCTCACCGCCACCGCGGATGAAAAATCGGGATATCCGCTTTTTATCGCCCCAAGTAGTTACCCAAAAGTGGAAACGTTTGACCAACTCGTATGGCCGCTTCGATATATCACCAGCAAAAACGAATTCGAGCAGATTTCCGGCAAATCATTTCCAAAAACCTATATTGACAATTTCTGGATCGAATGTGGAGGTACTAAAGATCGCGCCCGCGAACTGATAAAAACCTACTATAGCCGCGTGGAGCAAGCCAATACTTTTTTCTCGACTTATACGGAAGGCTGGAGAACCGACCGCGGAATGATACACCTGATCTTCGGTAACCCAAACAAAATAAACAAAACAGCCGAAACCGAAACGTGGATCTACGGCGAGGAGAGGAATCCTGCTTCGCTCATACTCACGTTTCGCAGAATCAATCATCCTTTAAGCGATAACGTTTTTCTTCTCACCCGCGAACCCATCCTGAAACAATACTGGGAGCAAATGGTAACAGCATGGAGGCAGGGCAGAGTATTCAATGATTAAGCAGTACAAAGTGTATCAACAACAGGAAAGACAATCGCAAAAAATCATCGGTATCCGCCCACTCATGGAGGCTATCCGTTCGGGAAAGGATATTGATAAAATATTTGTTCAGAAAGGTTTAAAGGGGGAACTTTTCCACGAGTTGAAAGCACTGATGAACGAATTTCATCTTTCCTGCCAACTGGTTCCGGTAGAAAAACTCAACCGTATCAGCAGAGCCAATCACCAGGGTGTTATA
>JADLBA010000179.1 GCA_020848015.1 Crocinitomicaceae bacterium
CAGGTTTTACAAGAGAATCACTCATCTCTCTTCTATTCTCTGAATAGGGTGATATTGCCGTAAAACTGTTCAGTATTTCATCCAATTCACCGACTAAAAGCAGATTAGGTTGAACAGCGCTTTGTTTAATAACTATTATCCTGTTTCCAACCATGGAGTAGAATAGGTTCTGATAAACTGTTCTCCCAGCATCTTCGTAGCTGAATGACTTTGAAAAAAATTGTATTTTATTAATTTGCTGAACACCTTCACTGATGAAATGATATCCTTTCAGCTCTTCTCCCTCTTTCTTAAGAGAAGCCATACCTTCACCTAAAATGGTAGCAGCGTCACCTTTCCCATAAGCCACTATAACTATAGTGCTACGATAATTGTTCAGGCTTTCTTCTATTTCAACAGGGTTTTTAATTTCTATACTAAATATATCGGATGTCATGCGGCTGCATTTCCACGATGAAGGATACTTAAAGGAAATGCCGTGATGCGCATTCGTATAGGTTATAAGACTATCGTTGCCTCTTGTATGCAAATTAGCAAACAATAAAAGGGCAATAAATAAGGAGAGCGCTGGTTGTTTCACTTTCAAATATAGTTAGTGCTGATAAAGATATAGATTATTAAAGTCGTTATATCAATCTGACAGAAGAATTTCATTTTTATTTGAAATCAGCTTGCTCTGAGCCGCTAATTCGATTTACCCATAGCTTTCAGCCGGAGGAAATTTATTCTGCGATACACTTTGTTTATCACATTTCTCCTTACAAAATTATTTAATTTATTCATTATATTTTCGACTTATTTCTCTCCATAAATTACGAGCGAATTTCCATCAATAGCAACAGTTCCTTCATTGTATCTGCTTTTAACAATTGTAACCACCCTGTCTTTAATATTCCTTCGTAATGCATCGTCGGCTTTGTCAAGCGCAGCGACAAATGGAGCAGAGATTTCAGTCATCATTGTCCAATAATCTTCTGCAGTTCCACAATTCAACTTGCTGTTTACGGCATCCTCTCTTGTATTGATTAGACCAACCTGCTGAAACAGACCCTCCATAAGACCTGGACTGGCGCAGCGGAACATTCCGGGCGCTTCGGGAGCTGGCGGAGCTATTTGCATAATACTGTTTATTACGCCGGCTATAGCTGTTACCCAGAAATTCTTTTCCGGCGAGTCCCAAACAGCGGCAACCATTCGCCCACCCGGTTTAAGAACACGAAACATTTCTTTAGTAGCCAAAAGCATATCCGGAAAAAACATATACCCGAAGCGGCAGCTTATTGCATCAAAAGAATTATCAGAAAAGGGGAGTTCACAAACATCGCACACCACAAATTCAGCATTTCCAATTCCCCTCTTCGCAGCATTCTCTCTGGCAATATCGAGCATTCCTTCCGAGAGGTCGGCAATAACAACTTTACCTTCTTTAACCCTTGATCCGATCGTAAGACCGGGTTCTCCAGTTCCACCGGCAATATCTAAAGCGTGGTCTGAATTTTTTAATGCTAAAAGGTCAATCATTAAATCCCCGGTAGGTTTTAAAAAATCCATAATTTTAGCATCCCATTGTTTCCAACCCTGTGAAAATTTATTCCACGATGCTTTCTGCGCATCACTTATCTCCTTATTAACCTGTTTCATTTTATTTTTCATTCAATCCTGTCAAAGATTCGAGTCACGTATATAGAACAAAGCGTCCATTTTTAGTACATCTGGTCAATACCCCACCGCCACCTTTGAATGTCATATAACCTTCGATGCATTGAACTACCCATTGCACGACTGAACACAAGCCCCCACCGGAGTTCTCAAAATCTGATAGTGAGAAACATCCGCATTATCAGCATTTGCTTTTGAAAGAATGGTTGTGGGGTATTTCTGCTCACCATTCTGCCGGGGATTTCCTCTTTTTAATCGTAAATACTCTTGAAATATTAAACCCGAAGTGAATATCTCCTTTTTCCCAATGCCCCACCGTTTCAGTGATGAAGCCGGGTTCAACCATTGAAGTGCTGTTTGTAAACTGCAACTGAAAAACGTGCCCGCCTGTTTCAATATCCACCCCTACAGAAAATGAATTGGTAAACATCGAATCCATCTGCCCCGGCAACACATAAAAGTATTCGGCATTGATGCTGAGACGCTTGGTGAGTTTATAACGACCTCCCGCACCAACAGCCAATACGTCGTTTCTGATTTCCGGCCTTGGAACAATGTTTCTGTGAACCAGTGTAGGCATTATCTGGAGAGTTAGGTTTTCGTTGAATTTGCGTGCGATCAGCAACTGATGCGAATAAGAAAGACGGGAGGTAAAAAAATTTTTTCTTTCAGGATCAGCCCATTTGAGCGTATTGCAATTAATAGAAGAAACCCAGGCAACTGAAACCGGCATTTTTCTTTTTCCTGTGCTCTGTCGCAATATCTTGTACTTCACAAACGAATCATACACTTTATTGAAGTTAGAATGTCCCATACCTACCATCAACCTGTCTGTTATGCCATAATCAAATCCAAGTCGCATGAAAGCCTGATCTAACCCAAAAAAATCGTAGGGGCCGGAATTGACAAAACCAAACCGGTGTGAAATTCTGAAATCAAGTACACCTTCCGGAGTGTTTTCAATCGAATGGCCATTGATGATACGCGACGACTTAAAGGCTGAAGTGGCATAGTTGACAGCCTCCTCCTCCTCTACTAATGAAAGAAGATCCTTTTCATCGTCTGTCTGAGCATAAAACGATACCGACGGAAAGAGAAAAGCGGTGATTACAGCAACCTTGCGAAACAATTTTTTTATGACTTTGTGCATATCAGGATTTTTCATTCTACTTTTTGAGCTCTTCCAAGGTTGATTTGACCGTTATCCGGATATTTTCTGAAATATTGTTTTTCACTAAATCCGGAATCGTGATATTGTAGTCTTTGGGGTTTACACTGAAATTAGTATTGGTTTCAATTTTTCCACCGGAAACCACAAAAGTAACATTTGCAAAGATCGTTTTTGTAACTCCGTGAATGAATATTTCGCCTGAAACTTGTGATGAATAGGTTCCATCTCTGAAAAAATTAACCGCTTTGATATTTTCCACCTTTCCCTTGAAAACAGATTTTGGATAGGTATCACTCTCCATATAGTTTTCATTGAAGTGTTCCTGCATCAGCGCTTTTTCAAATTCGAACGCCTTGATAAGGCAGGAAATCTCAACGGCTCCCGTGCCTGCATCCAGCACAACCGTAGCCTTATTATTATCCGCGCTGATGTCCTCCACGTTGGTGGTCGAAAAAAAATGAATATACCCCGATCGGGTAAAATACTTTTGCGCACAACTCACTGATGCTGTTATGAGCACAAGTGCCAAAAGAGTAGCTGTTTTTTTCATTTTGTAATATTTTTGTGCTTGATTCTGTAATTCATTTTTTAACCAACTATTGAACCAAGACACATTGTGTAAGAACGACATCAGTAAGAAATCCGGTACATATTCCTTTTACAGCAATCTCTCTTCCTTTAGCCACTTCTGCGTTCGTACCAGGTATAAGTGTACAGCTCACTCTTCCCAGTATATCAGATGTTTCAAGAAATAATACCACCTCGTTATTACCACTGTCAATATCAACGACTCTTCCGTATATCTGAACAACCTTGTTCAGGTAGAGAGAGTTTGCCTTAGTCTCATCCCCGGAGAATTTCGCAAAAATATCTTCTGCAGTCAATGTATCAACGGGCATTTCACCGTCGGCGGTTCTTTTGGGTTTATTCCATTGATAAATACCATAAATCGCCGCAACAGCGAATGCAGTGAGAAGTATGGCGAAAATCTTCTTTTTCATAAAGGATACTTTTCCATGTTTACTATTAAATATCACCGAATTTAATTAATTATTTTTTGCTCCGGCATCTATCCAATTCTGAACGGCTAAAATTTCGCAATCGGGAAGCCCTGATGTTCCTTTCGGCATTTTTACAAATCCATTGGTGCCATACAGGGCGTTTATCAGCGCTCCATCCATTGCCACAGCCTTTACGTTTTCATAAGATGACAGATCGAGGTTCCCGGTAGGGGCAACACCCGAATGGCATCCGCTGAGGCAGTTGTCAGCAATGATCCTCTTGATTCTCCCATTGTACGTAATATCAGTAGAGATGCATCTGTACGGATATAATTCAGACTCGATATCGTAGTAGCATGATTGTATAACTACAATACTCACTAAAGCAAAAAATATCGTTTTCACTTTCATCTGCCTTAGTTATTGGGTGCTCCGGCATTTACCCATACCTGAAACTGTTCGATATTACATAGTGGCAATCCACCGGTGTTATAAGGCATCAACTGATAACCGTTGATTCCTTTCAACGCACTCATCAGTCTTCCATCTAAAGCAACAGCGCTGATCTGGGAATAGGTCGTCAGCTCTATTTCTGTACCATTAATGCCATGACAACCCTCGCAGGCAAACTCAATCACCGGAAGGAGGTTGGCCGAAAAACTGAATTTTGACGGATCACATTCCTCAATACAAGCATTATTTTTTGCCCCCTGTTGTATCCAGGTTTTTATCCAGGTGATCTGCTCTGCCGTAAGCGGATCGTTTGGAGGCGGAGGCATGATCGTATCGGGTTCAATCCCCGTTATCGCAGCGATCATCTCACTGTCGTCAGGATTGCCGGGCTGCACCACACCAGAACTCATCACTCTCACATAATTATACAGGCGGATTCCTTTTTGGTGTGTGATTGCATCATGGCATTCCGGTTGTGCACATTTTGACACCAGCATCGGCAGAATCGTATTTTCAAAATAAACGGTATCAGGATTACACGGATCTGAATTGATAACAACAGTATCAGGGTTTATTCCCCCACTACCGGTAGGAAGGATATGTTCTACAACAGGAATTTCATGCTTACACGCATTCACCATCAGCGTTAGCAAGAATATCAGCAGGAAGATATAGGGGTATTTCACTTTCATTGTTCCCAATAGCTGCATCCAAAGATCGAAAGACATAGCGAAATATTGCTAACCATTCATCCAAACAGAAAAAATATAGTCAAATCATGCAGCCGGTTTTTGCTTTGATCGAACTCCTTATGAACCACCGACTAAACACTGGAATTGCAAACCTTTTATACAGTGCTGTTAAAAGACAAAAAACTCCTTTATTTTTGCGCAAAAAAATACTGTCTTTTTTTTAGTTAATGCATTTGTATGAGTAACAAGCAACGTGCTCTGGCCGAACCCTTCAAAATTAAGATGGTTGAGCCTTTGCGCACCACCACAGAAGCGTACCGCCAGGAGGCGATAAAGAGAGCCGGCTTCAACCCATTTCTGTTAGACTCCGATGATGTATTCATTGACTTGCTCACCGATAGCGGAACGGGCGCAATGAGCGACCGGCAGTGGGCCGGCATGATGATGGGCGATGAGAGCTATGCAGGGGCGAAAAGTTGGCATCATCTCCAATCAGTAGTAAAGGAACTCACCGGAATGCCCCATATCCTTCCGACACACCAGGGACGGGCAGCAGAACGTATATTGTATGGCATTCTCGGGGGAAAAGGGAAAACCTTTTTGAGCAATACTCACTTTGATACGACCCGGGCAAATATCGAATATACCGGTGCAGCGGCTCTGGATCTGATGCCCGATGCCGCTCTTAACTTAGAGCTTGAACTTCCTTTTAAAGGCAATATTGACCTGAAAAAACTCGAAGACTCGATTCAACAAATTCGTCCGGAAAACATTGGTGCAGTGATCATGACTGTTACCAACAACTCTGCGGGTGGCCAGCCGGTAAGTATGGAGAATATGCGGGGTGTCAGGGAAATCTGTGATAAATACAAGCTCATTCTCGTGATTGATGGATGCCGGATTGCCGAGAACAGTTATTTCATTAAACATTCTGAGAAAGGTTTTGAAAATAAGAGCTATGAAGAAATTGCACGCGAAATGCTGGCATTGGGCGATGCTTTTGTGATGAGTGCCAAGAAAGATGGTATGGTAAATATGGGGGGATTACTATGCCTCCGGGATGACGCGCTCAGTTTGAAATGCATCAACTTGCTCATCATCTCAGAGGGATTCACTACTTATGGTGGTCTTTCAGGGCGGGATATGGAAGCACTGGCTATCGGACTTACAGAAGTTTTTGATCCGGACTATTTGCATTATCGCATACGAAGTACGGCTTATCTCGGCGAGCGTTTAAAGAAAAAAGGTGTTCCCGTAGTCTGGCCAATTGGTGGACATGCGGTTTATATAGATGCCAAAAAATTATATTACAACATTCCTGTGGAAGAATTTCCAGGACAGGTACTCGTGTGCGATCTTTATTTAAAAGGAGGTATCCGCGGCGTGGAAGTCGGCAGTGTAATGTTTGGAAAATATGATAGTGATAAGAAATTAATTCCGGCTGATTATGAGCTGGTGCGATTAGCCATTCCGCGCAGGGTTTATACACAAAGTCATATTGATTACGTACTGGATATATTTGATGATATTTTAGAATTACGAAACAAAAAACAGGGTATGCGCATTATTTATGAGCCGCCTGCACTCAGACATTTTACAGCGAAATTTGAAATGATAAATTAATACTAATAACAATTTAAAATACTGAATACAATTCCTATGGCAAAAAAAAATCTGATCAGACGCTCTTGGGCGGAACCATACAAAATGAAGATGGTGGAACTGATGAAAATGACTACAAGAGCCGAACGGACCAAATTCATACGGGAAGCAGGCTATAATACTTTTCTACTGAGGTCAAGGGATGTATATATTGACTTGCTGACCGATAGTGGAACAAATGCAATGAGTGACCAGCAATGGTCGGCGTTTATGAGGGGCGATGAAGCGTATGCCGGTAGTGAGAGTTATTACCGGTTAGAAGCTGCCATTCAAAAATTTTATGGATATAAATATATTATTCCCACCCATCAGGGTCGGGGTGCTGAAAATATTTTATCTCAAATTCTGATCAAAAAAGGTGATATCGTTCCGGGCAATATGTACTTCACCACAACACGCCTTCACCAGGAATTGGCAGGTGGAACATTCCAAGATATTATTATTGACGAGGCACACGATTCAAATAGTGAATTTCCGTTTAAAGGAAATATTGATCTGAATAAATTGGAAGCTCTGGTAAAAAAACATGGTGCCGCTAAAATTCCCTATGTAAGTATTGCGACAAATGTAAATATGGCAGGCGGGCAGCCTATTAGCATGAAGAATCTGAAAGAGCTGCGTGCTTATACCCGTAAGCATGGTATCCGGGTTATTCACGATATGACCAGGGTAGCAGAAAACGCCTACTTCATTCAACAACGTGAGCCGGGCTATGGAAAAAAATCTATTAAATCAATCGTCAAAGAAATTTGCTCCCTTACCGATGGAGCTACCATGAGTGCGAAGAAAGATGCCTTAGTAAACATTGGTGGTTTTATGGCTATCAACGACCATGATGTATTCGAAGAGGCTCGCAACCTTGTTGTAATCTATGAGGGGTTGCACACCTACGGCGGATTAGCCGGGAGAGATATGGAGGCAATTGCTGTTGGTATTGAAGAAAGTTTGAGCGACGACCATCAACACGCACGTGTGGGACAGGTCGAGTATCTGGGGCAAAAAATGATTTCTTACGGGCTTCCGATTGTAAAACCGATTGGCGGGCATGGAATTTTTGTGGATGCAAAGGCATTCCTTCCGCACATCAACCAAGAAGAATTCCCCGCGCAGGCTCTCGCCGCTGAAATTTATATTGATTCCGGTGTTCGCACCATGGAGCGCGGTATTGTATCGGCTGGCCGGAAACCGAATGGCCAGAATTATTTGCCAAAACTTGAATTGGTTCGATTCACTATTCCTCGCAGGGTTTTCACTCAGGCACACATGGACGTGGTTGCAGAGTCCGCAGCGGCTGTTTATGAGAAACGAAAGAAGATAAAAGGGCTGAAAATGGTTTACGAACCCAAGTATCTGCGCTTTTTCCAGGCAAAGTTTAAACCGTTGGGGTAATTCTGCTTTTACAAAACCACGCTAATTAGATAATTCCAACATTCTCTGCAGAGCCTTATGCGCTTTCACACGTATAGGCTCTGCAACATGAACCTCCGGATCTTCATACAGCAGACAGCGGTACAATTTTTCCATTGTATTCATTTTCATGAAAGGGCATTCACTGCACGCGCAAGTATTATCTTCAAATGCCGGAGCAGGAATCAATGTTTTGTGTGGTGCAGACTTGCGCATCTGATGTAAAATTCCGGCTTCTGTGGCAACGATAAATTCAGTGGATGGATCTCTCTTTACAAAATCTATCATTCCCTTTGTTGACCCAATATAAGATGCAATTTTCAAGATATGAGGCTGCGATTCCGGATGTGCAATGAATAGGGCATTTGGATGCTGCCGATGCAAGTCGAGAATTTTATCTATCGAGAAGTTTTCGTGAACAATGCAACTGCCATTCCATAAGATCAACTGGCGACCTGTTTGCCTGATCAGGTACTTGCCAAGGTTTATATCGGGTGCAAAAATAATTGGCTCGTTATCGGGCAATGACCGGATGATTTTCTCAGCATTGGATGATGTGCAAACAATATCACTCATAGCCTTTATTTCAGCGCTGCAGTTGACATAGGTAACAACCGGTGACCCGGGATGTTGTTGAATAAAGTCCTGAAACGCTTCAGGCGGACAGGAGTCGGCGAGAGAACAACCGGCATCCCTGTCAGGAAGCAAAACCTTGCGTGTCGGATTGAGGATTTTAGCCGTTTCAGCCATGAAAAAAACACCGGCAACAATTAATATATCAGCCTCTGATTGTGCGGCAAATTGTGCCATCTGCAAACTGTCTCCCGTCATATCGGCCACTTCCTGTATTTCAGGTTGCTGATAATAATGAGCGAGTATGAGTGCATTCTTCTCTTGCTTCAGTTTTATTATTTCGTCAAACAACTTCGATGAATCTGCGGATCCTTTGTTCATAATAAATATGCAATAATTTAACCCAGATAAAGATCAATAACCATCTTGATCAATACCTCTTGTAAACACTAATTGTTCAGCAAAATTACAGATAAAACGCAAGAATCACATAGGGCCTGACTCATATAGACTTTTCAAAATAAATATTTCGATCAGCAATAACTGCTCTTGTGCTATAGTTTAGCAAATTCCGTATTACGCAATTTCTCTCTTAGATTACTTCCCGATACTCGATTAGCTTCATCTGATATACTCCAATGATATTGTGGCTTTGATGGATTTCTATATCAATAGTACTCTCACCATTGCTTCAAATTTACTTCCATCCTCCTCCCAATGCCTGATAAATACGAACGCGAGCATTCATCTGCTGCTTTTTTGTTTCGATGAGTTCGAATTTTGATTCAAGAGCATCGCGTTGTGTCATCAGTACTTCCATATAATCAGCTCTCGCTGATTTGAAAAGGATCGTGGAAATATCAATGGACTCGGTGAGTGCCTGTACCTGTTGTGATTTTAATTCGTAGCTCATCTGGAGATTGTTCATGTTGGAGATTTGATTCACTACCTCAATATATGCATTGAGAATTGTCCTCTCGTAATTGTATGCTGCCTGCACCTGCTTTGCATTAGCCGAATAAAATTCGGCCTTGATAGCATTTCGGTTAATCAGTGGAGCAACCAATTCACCGGCTACCGAATACAAAAGTGACTGCGGAGTCTGAATCAGGTATTGTGGATTGAACGCTTGGTATCCACCGGCAGCTCCTATCCGAAACGAAGGATAA
>JADLBA010000180.1 GCA_020848015.1 Crocinitomicaceae bacterium
ATTCCCAATCGAAAGCTCCGCATCTTTTACCATGATGATCTCCCCTCTCTCCTTGCCTTTATAGCTTTTTACCCGGATGAAATCGCATTCCACATTTGGAATATCAAGGTGTTTGATCAGATCACTGAAGAACATAAAACCACCATTCAGAACACATAAAAATACAGCAGAATCGAGATTCAGATCGTTGATCCGCATAGCCATTTGCTTCACTGCATCCTCTATCTGCTGTTCTGTAAAGAGTACATCATTCATATCCTGCATAGATAATTTTTCTTTTGAGCTACGGCAACTAATTTACCTGTCTTTTCCTCTGTCCAAAATATGCGCGAAGATAAGTCAAGCCCATCCTTTCGTAAAACAGGTATTTTCTTCCCTTCATAAAGAAAGCTGACTCAATCAAACTCATAATCATTGGAGTGCATCGGGTCCTATATATAAACCGAGACCTATAAGCGATATAAGATTCTCTCCTGCACACCGGCATGTTTGTAATTGTTATGAAAATAACACCAGTATCACACCCGTCAGAAGTACGGGATATCAAGGGGTGCTCTGATCAGAAATACCACCATCAATTCCAGTGCATCGAAGTTTACAAGCCGATAATCCAAATATAAAACTCCCTTGTCAGTCAAAAAAAGAGAGCTATTCTCATCGTCCGTGTAAATAGAAAGCACTCAGGATACAATATGAATTTTTCACATCCGCCACCAATTTGGTGCATTACTTATTTCTTTCTCCTGATATAGACCATTCGGAAGAAAATCCCACTTTCATATTTTTCACTGCACTATACAATACAGCACAACTGCTGGCCATCAGAAGATGCGCAAGGTCAAAATAGTTGAACCATTTGTGAAAACTGATCTGACCAATGTGAGCAGAGGCAGCAATTTCCGCGAGAAAAACAGCCCATAGTATCTTTTTGCTTCCGCGGTCGCGGGTGCGCAGGTAAATAAATCCCTCAAAAGAAAAAACCACGATCAGTAACCCGTACATAGCATGAATCTCAACGAAAATAAAGCGAAGGGTATAGACAGAAATAAAAACAAAGGTCAGTAGTTCAACGATGTTTAACCATGTAAAAAAAAAGCCGAGCCGGTTGTGCATCAGAGGCCGTGAGCGCATGATAGCGGCCCGTTCGGCCAGCGCAATGGCGATCGTGCTGATAATCCACGCCGGCACTTTCCACTCGAAAGTAAAGAGATAGAGGAAAGCGTGCCCGATAATTCCTCCCAAAAGTGTGGCAATGCCCATGAAGAGAAAAAAATAGCGGTAAAAAAGGATATGCTTTTCTTTTCCATGCGAATGGGATTTAAGCCGGACAAAAGCAAACAAGCACACGGCAGATACGAGAAGATCAGTAACAGTGGTTACCGGTTCGAGTACCCTGATTCCAGCGATTTCCACAGAAGTTATTTCCACCATTGCTTTGGAGTACATCGAACAAAATTTAATTGCTGCAAGATAAGAATTTTTATCTCCTCCATTTAATTGCTTCCCATTCTGTGTTAAACTGGAAAAGCAATCAACCCGGAAATTCATAAAAAAAATCATGAAAAAATATACAACAACTATTCAGCATCAGGTATAGCAAAAATTCATTTTGTATAGCCGGTCAACCGAGTTGGCAACTGTTACTATTGAGAGCCGTCAAAGACATTGATTCGCAGCGTTGCCACAGAATAAATAATAAATTCGCCGAATTGCATCCCGGTTATGAAAGGTAAATTATTTTCATCGGTATTGCTTGCAATATTGATTTGTATAGCATTTTTTCAGGTGGCTTACGGACAGCACTTGATGCAATGGGATATGCTCGGGATCACCTTTCCCTGGAGATATTTTATCAGTGAATGCTTACATGAGTGTATTCTGCCGCTTTGGAACCCTTACCTCAACTTAGGGTTCCCACAGGGAGCCGATCCGCAAACCTGGTACCCTGTTTCGGCATTGCTTTCCCTAATATTTGGTTATGATCTATGGGTTCTCCACGCTGAATTCATATTACATCTGCTGATTGCTGCTTTCGGGTTTCGCTATCTGATGAAAACGATGGGGATAAGAAAAGAAAGTACACTGCTTCTCTTTTCTCTCGCCTATACCTGCTCCGGCTTTTTCATTTCAAATGCACAGTTCATGGGGTGGATTGTCAGCGCGGCTTGGATACCTTATATACTCTCCTCTTGTCTTTTATTTTTCCGCACGTTCCGATGGATATTTATGATTCAGTTGATTCTCACTTTTTTTATGTTGCTGACCGGCGGGTATCCGGGGCTTTTTATCATAACGGCCTACTTCGTTTTATTTACAGGTATATATCACATTGTCCGGCAGGCAGTATCTGGCTGGAAAACTGTGTCAGCTCCCCGCCTTTCTCTGCAAATAGTCGCAGGTATTATTCTTTTCTTTTCTCTGTCGGCTATTGTGCTCCATTGCAGCTTTGAGATACGCGATTTTATTTACCGGAACCGGCTCACGGTGGAAAAAACAATGATGGGGGCGATCAGTAGCGAAAGTTTAATTTCTGTGATGTATCCTTTTGCAGTAGTGAACCAGATGGAAGAACTCGGAAATGCAGATGTTTCACTCGTCAATTCATACTTCGGAATTTTTTCGATTGCATTCATCGCTCTCGCCTTTTATCAGCGCAATTACCGTTCGCTGTTATTTTCATTTGCCGGAATAATATTTTTTCTGATCGCTTTAGGCAATGTATTTCCACTGCGCTCGCTGCTTTATTCTCTTCCCTTTTTTGACACTTTCCGATTCCCTGCTATTTTCCGGCTTTTCGGCATCCTCTTTTTTCTTTTATCTGCTGCTACGGTATTTGATCAGACCGATTTCAACAACGAAAAGAAAACTGGTAGAATATTTTTGCTCATAGCGCTTCTCCAGTTACCTGTAATTCTCTTCCTGCTCCCATTGCAGGAAACAATCCATCTGATACTGAAAAAGAATCTCCGCTTTTTCATCTTTGATTCCACCCTCATTCAGAGAGTGGAGGTGCAGGCAGTGATGATTTTTTTGATTTACCTGTTAGCAGCATCAATCATTTTTTTCGTAAAAAAAAGACAGGGTATTTTCCTCTGTGCGCTCTTTGTATTGGAACTTCTTCTGTTCAGCCAGATGAACGGCGGAAAAACGGTTTACAATATGGAAAGTTCTTTTGCCGAAACGAAATCCTCACTTGATCAACTCCCCCCCCACTTCCCGCTGCCATCGCTGAATGACAGCCTCATTCACAGCACCGGCGAATCCACATCACGTATTCCTTCGCTGATACTGAATCTCAATATTCTATATAAGCAGCCGAGCTTTTATGGTTATAGCCCGTATTTCCTGAATAACACCACCGCACTCGAAAACGCAGCAGATATGAAACAATTACTGAGTACTCCTATCTGTTATTTTTCATCTAACGAAGACAAAGTAACTTCAAAAGTATATTTTCAGCAGGACAGTCTTATTGCAAATAAAATAATACAATTTGTGCCAGGTGAAATGATCGTCGAATTAAAAACAATAGAAAAGGGAAAATTTGTTTTCAACCAGAATAATTATCCAGGCTGGAAAGCCTTTATTGACGATGTCCCGGCTGAGATATACACGGTAAACTATTGTGCAATGGGCGTTGAAATACCGCCCGGAAAGCACTTGATCCGCTTTGAATTCGGATCAAAAAAAATAACGGGGTGGCTGATACTTTCATCAGTAACCTTCTGCTCTCTACTTCTTTTCTATAGTATTCTATGGCTCGGACAAAAAAGAAAGAGAAGCAAAACCACACAGTTTACAGAAGTCCGCCCTCCTTTTTGAGAAATATATTGCTTTGCTAAAAACACCGCTGCCGGTACTTGAAAGATTACCGGCAGCGGAGAGATAATATTATTTTTTTGTTTAACTGCTATCTCACACAGCGAGCTTTGAGGTTATTTCCATCCAACTGTGCATAGTTAGTTTCCCAACCACTGATGCTCATATTCACATTTCCGTAGCCAGTGCCGGAATCTCGTTTTGTCTGAATTTCAATACTTGTGAGCGGGGTACCACCAGGGAGAATGGGAATACTCACATTATTAAGGTTGACAGAACTCCCGCAACCTGATGAGGTGTATTCCTGAGTAGTGACACTGATTCCACTTGAAACATTGAATACAAGGCGTGACCTAGTAATACCTCCACTGCAATTATCATAAGTGGATAGATAGATGGTTGTAGGTAGGAATGTGTTGCCGGCAGTCATCGCGTTAAAAGTAGCTACCGTCACCCAAGTAGTATTGGTAAAGTTGGAAGCAGAAGCCCCGCGTCCGAGAAACATAAACGAGGAGGCTCCTCCATTCCTCCATTTTCCATCATTGAGACGAACAGAAATGAAGTTTTGGTTCACGGCGTGATCCAGACCCGGAGATTCAGAAAGTGTCCAAAGATAGTCGGTACTAACCGTTGTTTTCGTAAAGTACAGCGCCTCCTGCAAGGTAGGCAGTCGCCAGTCATCGTTGCCACCTTCAGACAGTGTTTCGCAATACTGTACTGCATCGCCAAAACTCATAAGCGACGATTCATTGCTGATTGCCGTGGGCTTGGAAGAGCCGCCACCGGAAGCAGCCACAGCATTATCAACGTAATCTTTATTGACCGCATCGGTTCCATTTACCGGAGCCTCGAGGTTTTGCATACTGCGGTTGCCATCGCTGCCGGTGAGCAACACAGGCTGGTCAATTTCAACCTGGGCAATGGCTGAAAAAAAGGAGAGAAAGACGAGAACTGATAAAAATTGTTTCATGGTTTTATTGATTATTGGTGAATGTTTCGAGTTAAATATTTTCCTTTGAATCTACGAAAAAAAATTCCAGCGATAAAATTTTTTCGCCTCTGCTGTTATCTGCCGCACCTGTCTGGCAAAAGGATGAAAAAACGAGAGATAAAATTGAGCGAGAAATAAGCTATGGATTTTTCTTCATTGATTCGTGTATTTAGTTAAGCTGTACTCGCTGCCGGCGCGAATCACACGGTAAATATAGCCGGATTTCCGGGAAATTATTCTCAGGTATAAATTTTTTTCCGGGAAATTTTAAACATCGCAGAATATACTGATACTATCGCTGGAAATTTATTTTCTAAGCTCATGGTGCCAAAAATGGCAGGATGAAAAATGGCACCAGTCGCTGTATTCATTACCTTATTGAAATTACCAAGCGGAAAGAATATTCTCTTTCAGTCTAATGCCAATACCGGTATTCGAATGTTGATTGGGCAAGTAGAATTTTGAAATTTTTCTTTCGTTTCATCTAAAAGAATCTGGAAACCATTGCTGCGATTCCGTTAAATAAAATATATGAATACTGCATAATAATGAATAACTAAAAAAAAGAAATTGTCCGGAATTTCCTTTCTTTGGGAAAAAAAAGAAGGTGATCCGCGTGAGATTTATCGCATTATTTCTGCCGTTGCTACAGTCGGGAGTTATGTATGGCCAGTGGTCTAAAAGTCTATTGTGGAAAGTGGAATCGCAAGGAAAAAGAACCGGATATCTCTATGGCAGCATCCATCTCCCCGACTCTACGCTGACACAATGGCCCGCATCTGTCTGGAAATGTTTTAATGAGAGCGACGTGGTGGCGGGCGAGCTTGACCTCACAAAAACAGGCGATATAATGAGTATTGCCCAACTGCTGATTATGAAAGATTCTATGCTGCATCAATTATATAGCAATGCATCCGACTTTCAGTATGTCAAGTCCGAGCTAAAAGGGAGGCTCGACCCGATGCTTTTCTTTATGGTTGACCGGGTCAAGCCATTTTTTACACTCACCATGCTGAATGAACAGGAAATGTTACCCGGAATAGAGTCTGACAAAGAGAACATTTCTTCGGTCCCCGATTACCGCATTCAGCAATGGGCGGTAAAGGCTCAAAAAAAAGTAATCGGGCTGGAAACGTTTGAAGAGCAGATGAGCGCCATTGATGCTATCAGTTGCCGCGACCAGGCTGCTATGCTTCTAGATGCATTGAGGAACAAAGAAGACAATAGCCGGAAAAATGCAGATATTATTAATCTTTACAAAGAACAGGATATAACAGCATTGCTCCTCCTGCTCGAAGAAGATGAGTCTAATGAACTCATCAAAGAAAGCATTATTGAAAACAGGAATAAAATCATGGCTCACCGGCTTGACAAACTGCTGGAAGAAGCATCGGTTTTTGCGGTAATAGGGGCAGGTCATCTGGCGGGTGAAAAAGGAATGATCCGCGAAATGGAAAATGCAGGCTATAAATTGACCCCACTCATTTTTGAATTTCAGCACTGATGATTCGTTTTTCAACCCATCGAATTCCTGATTTCATCAGCGTAATACGATTGTATGAAGATGCGGGTCTTGTGCGCCCTGTAACCGATGTCAAGCGAATCGTAGCGATGTATAACGATTCAAACCTGATAGTGACCGCGTGGCAAAACGATCTTCTGGTAGGAGTCGCCCGCTCAGTTACGGATTTTGCCTATTGCTGTTACCTCTGTGACCTCGCGGTACTGAAAAGTTTTCAGAAAAGAGGTATAGGGAAAAGACTCATTGAAATCACTAAAGAAAAGGCAGGAGAAGGTTCGATGTTGCTGTTGCTGTCGACTCCTGGTACTATGGAATACTATTCTAAAATAAATATGGAGAAAGCGGAGAATGCATTTATCATCCACCGGGCTACCTGAACAGGCTTTTGTAATGATAGCCATAGCCTTACATCATCACAAGTGCTGAAAGCGTTTTCACCCCTCTCTTTAATAGAACCCAAAAGTCGCGACAGTGTCAATAAAAAACCCTCAGAGCCTTTAAAAATAAAAGCTTAGAAGAACTTCCTGGTGTCACCCGAAAGGTGTGCTTTTAGTGCGGTACAAAATAAATATCTGAGAACTTCAAAATCAAATATTTTTCTGACAATA
>JADLBA010000181.1 GCA_020848015.1 Crocinitomicaceae bacterium
CCCTGGGAATAGATGTGATCGAATTGCCCATAACACCTGAAAAAGTATTAAAAGCAATGCATGAAAAATATTTAGAAAAATCAAAATGAATTTCGAAATAATAAATCAATCTACTACCCCGGAACTTCTTTCTTCCATAAGAAGATTGCGAAATAAAAAATTCCGCTTGGGCGCAGGCTGCACAGACCTGCTTCTTGATCTGAAGAGAAACCCTGCAGAAGATCTGACCGTAATAAATATCTCGCAGGTGAGAGATACGCAATTTACAGATATTAAACAATCATCATCAGGTTTCCGTCTTGGAGCATGTGTTACAGCTGACAAAATCGTTACCGATGAAAAGATCAAAAAATATTTTCCGGTCCTTTATGGATCTGCTTTAAACCTTGCCTCCACACAAATCAGGCAGGTTGCATCTGTTGGAGGAAATCTTTGCACTGCTTCTCCTTCAGGAGATATTGCCTGCGCCCTCATGGCCCTGAAGGCGGAATGCGAAATTATGAATGCCAATGGAAGGAAAAGGATTATTACCATTCGTGATTTCTTTACGGGCCCACGAATGACCGTACTTAAGGAAAACGAATTTCTCTATGGGATCATACTTCCAATAAACCTCAGGGATGCCAAAAGGATCTTTTCGGGATTTATTAAAATCGGAACACGCAAGTCCATGGAGTGTTCAGTTGTTTCCCTTGCCTATCATATTCAAACAAAAGACTCCGGTGAAATTATTCTTGCCGGAATTTCCATCGGGGCATCTGCCCCTACCATCCGTTTTGCAGAAAATGCCTGCAGCCTTCTTTTAGGAAAAAATATGTTTAAGATATCAGAAGAAGAAAAAAAACAATTTGCCGAAAAAGTACTGGGCTACGCTTCGCCTATTTCGGATATCCGCGCAACGGCATGGTACAGAAAAGAGGTTTTGTTCAACATCAGTAAAAGTATTTTTGAGAGGACAACTGACAATGAAAACTAAAAAGCAAGAAATAATTCGCCTGAATGCCAATGAGAATATTTACGGCTGCTCTCGTTCGGTTCTCAAGGCCATAAAGAGGAATATTAAGGATATATACCTATATCCTGCCATGCCTGTACGCCTGGAAGAAAAACTGGCTGAGAAATTTGGTGTTGAACCTAAAAATATTGTAGTTGGAGCCGGTTCGGTGCGATTGATAGATGGAATCATCCAGACCTTTGTTGAGCACGATGAGGAGATAATAATCTTTGAGCGAAGTTTTGTGGCTTATGAACAGCTTTCTGCTGCCCACAGAAGGAAACATGTTTTTGCAAAATTAACGGATTTTATTTGTGATGTGGATAATATCCTGCCGCTAGTCACAAAAAAAACAAAAGTGATATTTATTGCCAATCCGAACAATCCTACGGGAACAATCATTACTCATGCCCGGCTTGAGCATTTGCTGGAAGTTGTTTCTAATGACATACTAATTGTAGTTGACGAAGCCTATTGTGAATACGTAACAGATAAATCATTCCCTGATTCATTCTCATTGCAAAAAAAATATCCTAACCTGATCATCCTCCGCACTTTTTCCAAGATACACGGTTTGGCGGGCCTTAGGATCGGGTATGGAGTAATGAAAGAAGAGCTGGCAGGAGTATTGAAAAAAAGCCGCATTCCATTTTTTTTCAACTCACTTTCAGAAGATGCCGCGCTGGCCGCGCTTGCAGACGAAAAATTTATTTTACTATGTGCAAAAAAAAATGAGAGAGAGCGAGAATTTCTGTACGAAAAAATAAAACAGGCAGGATTGAATATCATTCCTTCACAGGGAAATTTTCTTTACATTCATTTCAACAATGAGGAAGAAAAGGAAAAGATATTCAAACGATTTGCTGAAAAAGGCTTGCTGATATGCAACCTGAAAACATTTGGGCAGGACAAATCACTTAGGATTGGAATTGGCAACCGGAAGATTAATAAAGAGCTGTATTCGTACCTATCAATACATTAACTCCTTCTTTTGGAAGATGCCTCCAACCCGGCCACAACCAATTTTCCGGAAGGGATATTTATTGAATTTTCTTTCAGAGGAGAATTGATACGAAATATAATGGCCACAAAATATCTGAGCCATCTTGTAAGGGCAAATTACGGAAATAAAATAAAGACCAACATTCATACCGATTCCATTTTCATGGGGGCTTCAGGAGGTGCCATGTTTGCGCGAAGGAACATTCAGGCCGAACTTCCTTCAACCAAGAAAAAAACTAAAACTCTCTGCACTGGAAGTGCAGAGGTTTAAAAGACAAAGAATGAAATTCTTACTCCAGTATAATATTGTTGGTGTCTGCATTCGATGAACTACGATGGCGCTCCAAATATTGCTCCACCATCTTATCGGTTATGTTTCCCGTACTCCATACTCCATAACCAATTTCCCAAAAGTTCCTTCCCAAATAGCGTTTGCCAAGTTCAGGGAACTCTTCCTGCAACCTTCGAGTCGTACGACCTTTCATCCGTTTTACCAAATTACTAATCGATTTGCTCGGAGAATATTCGATATGGATATGCACATGATCTTTACTTATTACCCCCTTCAATATTTTAACATCTTCCGCATCACAAATCTGTTTTATCAAATCTCGGCATCGGGTCTGCACATCCCCTTTAAAAACATGATATCGGTATTTTGTAACCCACACGATATAAGCCGTCAACCGAGATACATTGTGACTGCCAAACCTTTGAGTGCTACTCATTCCGTAAATTTACAAAATTGTGTAGCAACTGAAAGTCTTGCGCTGAAAGCGCATAGTTTCAACTAACGAACTGAAACAATGAAGTAGCTTGAATTTGCACTTTAATCTCTGCCTTCCCTCATAGTTTATTAGCTCATTTAAAGATAGCTTTGAAAAATCCCAAGGCTATTTTTTTTATGCACACACATAACCCCCATCCAGTTTTAATAAATTTATTCAAGTCCCTGAAGGCCCCAAAAAATCCTATAATAAATCTGTCAACAGCAGATACCAGAATATCTCAAAAATTTGACCTGGAAACAATTATCGGAAGCAAAAATCCCCGATTACTTAAACTTCTTCCCGGCCCAGTATTGCGCTATATCAAACGAGTGGTTCATCAGGAAGAGTTCAATGATTTCCTGAATGAAACAGAGAATGACTATGCCCACGATTTCGTAAATGCAGCCATAAAGAATTTTCGGGTGAATGTCATCAGTAATGGGTTGAAAAATATACCCAAACAAGGGGGCTGTATTATAGCTTGCAACCACCCATTAGGTGGATTGGATGGTATTGCCGTTATGAGGGAAGTGGGAACAATCAGGCCGGATATAAAAGCAATGGTGAACGATA
>JADLBA010000182.1 GCA_020848015.1 Crocinitomicaceae bacterium
AGGCTATCTTCAGCGAAATTATACCACCACCATTGTACAGGCCAAAAGGTTAACCAGTATTTCTGGCCCATTGAATGAGGTTCGTTTCATTGCCTCAACAACAGACCGAGATGATTTGCCGGGTTCTTATGCCATTCAAAAGATTGAACTTTATAATAAGCTCAATAGTTACCAATCTTCACCTGTACTTACAAAAACCTTTCTCCTTAATTATTTCACTACCTATACGGGCTCTAATCCAACTGCCCATGAAAGCTATCGCCTTTTTTTGAGTGGGATTCAGGAAACCGCTTACAACAACACATCTACTACTTTAAATCCTTATACTTTTACGTATAACCTGTCATCAACCTCAGACCTACCCGCTACCACCAGTTGTGCGGTTGACCTGTGGGGGTATTGGAATGGGAAAAGTAATACACACCTGATCCCCAAACTCTATATATATAAGTCCTTACAAGGATATGAACGATACAGCCCTATTGCATTTACATCTGTGGGCACCCCAGATGCGTTTCTGGATGGAGCAGACCGTACCCCCGATTTAACCTATGCAGTGAAGGGGACTTTAAAACAAATTGATTATCCTGATGGTGGAAGTACCGAATTTCAATATGAATTGAATAGCTTTCGGTTGCGTGGCATGAACATAAACGGTGGAGGCTTAAGAATTAAAAAAACCATAACCCGGGATGGAGTTTCTGAGGTCAATAATTTAGTACGGGAGTTAAAGTATGAAGATTTTGGTGATAATTCCAAGTCGAGCGGAAGAATTGTAGCAATGCCTGCCGTGGCTTTCAGTACCAATACCATTTCAATATATGGTTCTACTTATGACGATTATCCTCAATCATACTTTAACATCAATGTTACACGCCTATCCTCAAGTATGGTTCCATTTGGCCAGAGCCAGGGGAGCGATGTGGTGTACAAACATGTAAGGGAATTGGTGGGCAATAATGGCAGAAGCGATTATTATTTTAGTGTACCTGCCACCTACACCCGTTATAAAGATTGCAGCAGCTCAGGTTGCGACTGTGAAACTTCCGAAGAAGGTTACTGTGATGGTTTATTTGAGATTCCTAAAACGGAGGCTTTACGGAATAATGATGACGTGAGTTGTTCAGCTTGTCCGAGAAATATTACCGGGTTAAGTAATGCTGGTTTTACAACTGATGGCTATTCATATCCTTTTGCTCCATTTATGGATTATGACTGGAACAGGGGACTGCTGCTCAAAAGGATGGATTATAATCAAGACAATAAATTAGTAAAAGAACTTGTCAATACGTATAGTCTTGTTTCCACTTCGTCAAACCACAAAATATTTGGTATCAAACAGGTATTTGCACCAAATTATACCCTTACCCAACCAATGGTGTTGTTTTCGAAATATGCTTACCTCACGGGCTATGCAAAATTACTAAGCAGCACGATAGAAACGATACATGATCAGGATCCTAATTATCATAACAGTATTTCATCAACAACTGAATATAGCTATGAAAATACCTCGCTACTTGCCCCTACTAAAGTAAAAACGGTCAACAGTGATGGTACGGAACTAATCAAGAAAACAAAATACTGCTCACAGTACGATGTCACCAGTGTGAGTGGCGATGAGGCTTTAGCTCTAAAAGGTATGGCCGATAGGCATATTTTAGGTGTTCCAATAGAAGAAGTCTCCCTCACCAAAGTGCCGGGTGGAAACGAAGAGGTTTTAAGCGCATCATTAAATACGTTTAAAGTCTATGATATCGAGGCAACTTCAACAGGAAAAATGATTCTTCCCTTTGAATACTTTATTCTCCAACTTTCTTCTCCATTAAGCAGTTTTACCTTTTCCAACATCAACAGCTCCAACCATCAGTTTTGGAAAAACAGCAGTTACAAACGGATTTCTCGCAATGATTTATATGATTCCAATGGAAATTTGTTGCAGAATACTCCAGAAGATGGAATATCTGTAAGTGCAAAATACACTTATGGAATTACCCGATTTAGTGTTGTACAACCCCAGATAAAGGTTGCTTCTTTTACCAATGCAAAAACGTCTAATGTAATCCTTGGGAATGAATGTGGATATTCGGGATTTGAAGCGGGTACCGAGGCGGAAGAAAATTTGCCCTTAAATATTGAAGATTTTTTTGACCTGTACTATTCTGCTGCCTGCAGCAGTCAGGCACATACCGGCAGTTATTCACGCGAGGTGCCCGCAGCCAGTTCAGGTACTGTAACCACCATCAAACGTAATTTTAAACCCGATAATCAGTACCAGAAATTTGTTTTCTCCTGCTGGGTGAAAACGGAGGAAAATTTTGAAACAAACAATGGGAAACTTGTCATGGTAATCACAAATGACGATGGGGAAGCCATTACCTCAATTAATGGTTACCTAACTGAAACCCCATTGATCAGAAGTACCGAATGGAAGTATGTTGAAGCTGTAGTGGATTTGGGTAGCGTCAGGGCTAGCGCTGGTTACGATGTGCGCATTTCCTGCTACATAGTAAATGAAGATGAGAGCAATAAATTTTATGTGGACGATGTAATGTTCCGCCCCTACAATTCTGTCTTCAGTTATCAAACCTATCACCCGGTGTTTGGAACAGTAACCAGTTCAACAGATGAACACAACCTGACAGTTTACACCGAATACGATGATTTTGGTCGCCCCGTGTGGAGCCGTGACTTTAAAGGCAACCGTCTTTCACATACCACTTATGTACAACAGAACCCCAGTACCACCGGAGATTACAGTTACGTACAAACCGATCGATTTTTGAATGCTAACCAATCTTCCAGCTACAGCCTCCCATCGCATGGCAATATCATTTCATCACGCACCTATGCCGATGGCCTGGGACGAACCCTTCAAAGTGTCGCTCTGTATGCCTCTCCAACTTATAATGATATCATTTCTCCTGTGGTATATGATGCGCTGGGGCGTCAGCCCCGCACCTACCTTCCTTTTGCCGCCTCAGATAACAACAACGGAGGAGCTTTTCGAAGTGATGCATTAGATCAACAGGCCGATTTTTACCACGAGGCCCAGCGTATTGCCAGAGCCGTTAACCCCTGGTATGATCATCGCATTGAACACAGCAACCTAAGCCGGTTACTGGAAAAGAGTGCTCCGGGATACGACTTCAGGATGGAGAACGGCCATACCCTGCTATACCAATACCGAACCAATACCTGCGATGACCAGGTATTGCACTGGATTTACAATACCTCCAATCAGCGTTGGGAGGCCACGGAACTTTACGCTGCCGGAACTTTATTTGTTGAGGAAGGGCGAGACGAAAACTACAAGTGGGTGCTCGTGTTTAAAGATAAATCGGGTCGCCATATTTGTACCTATACCCAACGAAGTGATGCTACAGCCGCCAATGCCAACAGTTTTAAAAACCAGCATCCATTGTTTGATTATAGCATTTACAATGTCACATACATCATCTACGATGATTTTGGAAAGCCCATCATCACCATTGACCCTCAGGCCATGAATTACATGAGCTCAAACGGGTTTAATCTTACCTCCACTCTGCTTACCCATCATGCCACCACCTATACTTACGACAATAAGCGCAGACTGATTACAAAAGATGCAGGTAAGGAAAGTGAAGAGGAGTATGTTTATGATAAACTGGACCGGGTAGTGCTGAGCCGGGATAAACACCTGGCCACCGGGATATGGAAATTCCGCAAATACGATGTATTGGGCCGCGAGATCATGACCGGAGTATATGATGGTGGAAGCAGTAGCCGAACCACCCTTCAAGCCTATGCCGATGCAGCCGATTATATATATGAAAAACGGAGCGCATCCAATTACAGCACCAATCAGGGATACAGCAACCAGGCATTCCCTACCCATGATATGGCCAAAGTACTCTCCATTTCACATTACGATGATTACGATTTTGATTGTGACGGAGATCAGGACGAAGTAAGTATTCCAAATTCTTCTTCCGGTGTAAGAACATCCAATCAGTTAACCGCAACTAAAATCCGAACCATCTCCTACACCAATGCCATCAACTCCACCTGGCTCAACAGTTCTGTTTATTATGACGAATATGGCCGGATTACCACCGCCAAAAGTGAAAATCACAAGGGCGGAAATGATGTGGTGACCAATACCTATGCCTTTGCCGGTTATCTTACTCAAACCAAAAGAGAGCATCAGCTTACTTCTTCCTCCAGCGTGGTAACCATCACACAGGATTTTACTTACGATCATATGCTGCGCCCGCTGAAAACACTCCACAAAATCAACAGCGGATCGCAGGTGATTTTATCTTCTGTTAGCTACAATGAGCTGGGGCAGGCTTACGAAAAAAATCTGCATTCTACCAACCTCACTACGCCCGCCTACCTGCAATCGGTAGATTTTGCCTACAATGCCAGAGGCTGGCTCACCCATATCAACAAGGCTGATCTGGGAAATGACAACAGTGGATTCAGCTGGAACAACTATGCCACTATTAACAGCATTGGAGCCAACGCCAATTTACAAGCCTATAGTTTTGGATCTACCACCGTGCCTAATACCGAATTCGAGGCTACAGCCAATGCCGCAGCCGGCAAGGTGGGTCAGGCGGTGAGAGTTCATATGGCTAACAACGGTGGGCCGGTTGATTTTAACAACCCGGTATTTATCGGTGAATTGATGAGTGAGAAAGTAATTACCTGGCTCGAATCTCAGTATGATAGCCGCTATGCTTTTGAAAGAGCTATTCGTGTATCGCTGCCCTGCGGGATTACAGAATACTCGGATAATTACACCAACGACCCCAATACCTATACCGATGCTTTGTATGCTGCTTACCCTAACCGTACCATCTTGAAATATAAACTGCGCAAATTCCTTACCGATGCCTTCAGTAATATTATCAATACCCAGTCGCTCGACAGAACCTCGGCCAATACGGCTGCCGTTACTGTAGTAAATACCTTTTTCAGCGATGTGGTAAATGAACTACTGGGCACTTCATACTCCATCTCCTCTACGGTTTACAAATTGCCCAACGAAAACAGCACCTACAGCGATTGTTACTTTGCCGAAAGTTACGATTATTACAACACCTATAACATAGGCTCCAGTATGAGTCAGCAAGTGTTTTTGCACCTGTTGGGTGGTCAGTATAATCCGTCAACCATGGAAACTCATCTGGCCGGAGTGATGCCTTCCAACCTTGATGCTTACGGAGACCTGAGTGAAGCCTATATAGACCCTGAATACAACGATTTTCCATATAAAACCCTGGCCCGTTATATTCTGCGTAATATGATTAAGATGGAACTGGATGCTTTTATTGCTGAAAGTAATATCCCACGATGCACCAGCACCAACAACATTGCCGATGATGTAATAGCCGACTTTAAGAGTACTTTCTTTTCTTCTAACACCATTTCTACTTCTGTGTACCGGCTTAGCTGCCCTACCGCCTCACAAAATAATTATTATTATTACACCAGCAGCCAGTTTACCGACAATCTGGCCAATGATATGGTAAACCGTCTTAATAGCCTGGGTTCATCAGCTACCGTACAGGCCGTAAATGATGAACTGGATGATGCAGTGGCTGCGTACAACCCTTCTAGTTGTAGTTTTAATAGCTGGATAACCATTCCGGGCCCTGTATACCATATTACACTGCCCACTTCCTCTGCGTTCAGTTCAGAAGCCATAGCGGCCATGTCCATGGATGTAGCCAAGCATACCCTTGGGCTGCTGGAACGTGACGGATACGATGAAACTCATTTCGCCACGGCCTCTTTTCAGGGCATTCATTTAACCCAGGCTCAATCAGACCCGGAGTATGCCGAACGTCCTAATGCCACCAAATTACTTCATGAACTGGCTGGAAGCATCGAAACAGCCCTGACTGCTTTGGGCACATCAGCCACCGAGGCTAATTACCGGGGAGCCATGAACACGGCTGTAAACGGTTTAGTTGCCTATGCTTTTACCTCACCTCTTACAGGCGGAAAACTTATCTTTAATGATGACAACAACGACCTGTTTGGCATGGAACTGAAGTATAATTACTCCCTTGCCGCTAAATACAAACAATACAATGGGAACATCAGTGCCATGCACTGGAAAGTGGCCGGCAGCGGACAACAACAACATACTTATGCCTTCAGTTACGATGCCTTAAATCAACTCACCGGAGCTGAATACTATGCCATCAGCAGTGCTTCGGCCCAGACAGGCGTTGGCAATTACAATGAGGCCCTGACCTATGACCTGAACGGCAACATCAAAACCCTAAAACGCAGGGGGCTTAAAACCACCACCACCGCCAGTTACGATCTGGTAGATGACCTCATATACAAATACAGCGACTCTGACCGGGGAAATAAACTGCTGGCAGTGGATGATGCCGCAGCATCTGCTGATATGACAAACGACTTTACCGAGTTATCTGCGAACGGATATAACTCTAGCACTCCGGAGTATGATTATGAAACGGACGGTAGTATGAGAGCAGACGCCAACAAAGGAATTAGCGACATCAATTACAATTACCTGAACCTGCCAGCTGAAATCTCCTTTACCAGCGGGGCTAAAATCAGGTTCCTCTATGCGGCCGATGGAACTAAACTCGCCCAAACGGTGATACCGGTATCAGGACCCTCCCTTACCAATGATTACGTTGACGGGTTTGTTTACGAAACCCCAAGCAATACCAATACCACTACACTGAAATTTTTTGCCCATGCTGAAGGGCGGGTAACGCTGAATGGTTCAAACTATGAGTATGAATACATCATGACCGACCACCTGGGTAATGCCAGGGTAAGCTTCCGTGATAACAACGGCACAGCGCAAATCATCCAGCACAATGCCTATTATCCGTTCGGACTATCCAATGCTGACCCGGTAATGCATTATGTAAACGGACAGGAAAACCTGTTTACATACACCGGCAAAGAAATCATCTCTGCTGAAGGACTTGAATGGTATGACTACGGATGGCGTATGTACGATGCTCAATTAGGCAGATGGCATTGCCCTGATCCGGAGGATGTGCATTGGTCAACCTATCTTGCTTTAGCTAACAATCCAATTACAACAATTGATCCCGATGGAAGGTTCCCGTTTTTTACTGTTGCAATTGTAGCAATCTATGTAATGCAAGATGTAGAACGGGAGTCACAAAAAAACGATCCTAATTATTTTAAGGCGGTAGCCCTTGGTGCTTTAAAAGGAACCGTAGCCGCTATATCAGGCAGTCCTGAGAATATAATTTTAAGCATGATCACCGATCAATTGCCCGGAATAGATATCCCACTAAATAAAAACGTGAGCCTAACAATAAGGCCCTCATTTGCATATTCGTCATATGGTAGTTTAGGAATTGGTCCAAAGGTTAGTATGAATTATACTCAGGGAGATATGACCTATACCGCCTCTTTTACTCCCAGAATGGGAGCCAAAGGAAAGTTGCTGGAAACACGTACAGGAATAGGTGCCACTTATCATTCTTCAGCAGACGGAGATTTCTCTTTATCCTTCGTTCACTTTGGCGTGAAAGACCCACAAAATACTTGGACAGCTAGGTGGAAGAAAAATAGTCTTTCTTTAGGGGTAAGTGAAGACTATTTTTTTGGAGATGAATATAGAACTTTTGCTGCAGAAATTGGTTCGGGAGATTATGTTGTTGGAACTTCCTTGTATACCAATGACCCTGGACCAAATGCCGTAAAAAAAGGCCCAGAATTTTTCACCAGTAGAGTGGCAGGAAGAAACCGTAAGGGTACCTATATAGAAGGGAAAAGAATCTATAGCAATTTTTATTTAGGGATTAAAGATGGAAATAATGTTTATCGGTTTGGCGTGGAGTCGCCCTGGGTTCAGGATATTTTTCAAAACGGATTTCATAGAATTAGAAGCAATACTGCGTTTTTCCCAACTGATTATAATTCTCCCACTTTACCATACTATTATTATGGCACTTATGACCCAATGTCAATTTATTAAGTTTGAAGGCTAAAGCAATCTTGTTATTTTTAGGAGTTTTGCTACTCCAGTCCTGCACCTTTGTACGCACCATGAAGCGAAAGGATTTTAACCTGCATTATTGCTTTAAAGAATCAAAAATACCTACACATACCAAAGGAGTGTATTATCACGTACGTGAGGTATCGGATGAAGAACGTAAAAATGGTTATGCGTGGGATACCTATTTTTCTGTAAAATGTATCAAGTTTTACAGCGAT
>JADLBA010000183.1 GCA_020848015.1 Crocinitomicaceae bacterium
AGCAAGTGCCAGATTTTTGCTAAAAACAATCTGCAGAAAGACGAATACGATCTTTTCCTGAAAATGTATGAGATTGTAGAGGCGAGTGTCATGAAGCCCGACCTCCTCGTATATCTCTACCTTGGTGTGGATCGCCTGCAGGAAAACATCCGGAATCGCGGTCGCAGTTATGAACAGCAAATTTCTGACGAGTACCTGGAAAATATTCAGAAACAATACATCGAATTTATCCGGCAGCACAAGGATTTGCGCGTACTGATCATTGATACCGGAAAGTTAGATTTTGTCAATGACAAAAATGACTTTATTTATATCGAATCCCTGATTCGCAAGGAATACCCAGCGGGTATTACACGCATTGAAGCAAAAAGTGAAATAAGCGGCTAAATGGCGGTCTCCATAAAAAACAGAGACTTTTCAATCCAATATTAATTCAGGAGCCTGGCCATCGCTGAACCAATTTCAGCAGGGCTGTCAACCACATAGATTCCGCATTCCCGCATGATGGCTTTTTTTGCAGCAGCCGATTCATTCTCACCACTCACGATTGCCCCGGCATGCCCCATAGTACGCCCTTTTGGTGCGGTTTCACCGGCAATAAAACCAACGACCGGTTTGGTTCCGTTTTCTTTAATCCAGCGAGCAGCCTTGGGTTCCAGTTCTCCTCCGATCTCGCCGATCATAACTATACCCTTTGTGTCGGGATCATTCATCAACAGTTTGACGGCTTCGAGTGTAGTGGTGCCGATAATAGGATCTCCGCCGATCCCAATAGCGGTGGTTACACCAAGTCCAGCCTTGGCCACTTGGTCTGCAGCTTCATAGGTCAGCGTTCCTGATTTTGAAACAATACCTACTGTTCCTTGCCTGAAAACAAAACCAGGCATGATGCCGATTTTTGCTTCGCCGGCAGTAATTACTCCCGGACAGTTTGGCCCGATCAGCGTACAATTGCGGTCGCGGGTGTATTCTTTTGCAAGAATCATATCTGCCACAGGAATACCTTCGGTAATAGTTACGATCACCTTGATGCCGGCTTCTGCAGCTTCCATAATGGCATCTGCAGCAAATGCAGGCGGGACGAAAATGATGCTCACATCAGCACCTGTTTTCTGAACAGCTTCAGCAACAGTGTTGAATACAGGCTTGCCAAGATGCTCTGTGCCGCCCTTGCCTGGCGTTACCCCGCCAACCACATTGGTTCCATACTCTATCATTTGTGAAGCATGAAATGTACCTTCGCTTCCAGTAAATCCCTGTACAATCACTTTTGAATTTTTTCCTACTAAAACGCCCATAAAAATAAATGATTTTCTGACCGCGAAAGTAGGATACTTCCGGATAGTTCAGTACATTACTTTTTGATTATCTAATCCACTGACTGATGGTTAATTGTTAGCATTACAGGGCAGGGCGCGACAGATTTATTCTTTTTGACTGCACAATATTATAACTGTATTCTGTAATGAGCACCCCGCTCATCCTATGTTTATGGTAATTTCGCAGGGTGATTAATTCAAACGATACTATTTGTGCGCTTTCCACTCCTCCGGGTGTTGGGGGAATTGCCGTGATACGTATTTCTGGAAATGATGCCTTCAGCATTGCACAAAAAGTTTTTTCACGCCCTTTTTCTCAAACAGAGAGCCATAGAACATTATATGGGTGGATACTTGAAGAGCAAGAAAAGATTGATGAAGTATTGCTGACCCCGTTCAAATCGCCTGGAAGTTTTACCGGCGAAGACACGGTTGAAATTGCCTGTCATGGTTCTGCTTTTATCCAGCAACGATTGCTTGAAATACTGGTGGCTAAAGGATGCCGCATTGCTACTCCGGGAGAATATACCCTGCGCGCTTTTCTGAATGGAAAAATGGATCTTAGCCAGGCCGAAGCAGTGGGGGATCTTATCGCTTCCGAAAGCGCCGCTGCTCACCGCCAGGCACTTCACCAGATGCGCGGTGGATTTTCAAAAGAAATCAATGTCCTGCGCAATAAACTTATTCATTTTGCATCGCTGATTGAACTTGAACTCGATTTTGCAGAAGAAGATGTGGAGTTTGCTAATCGCTCACAATTGCGCCTTCTGGTGGAGGAAATTGAACAGGTGGTGAATCACCTCCGCGATTCGTTTCACCTCGGAAATGCCATTCGCAATGGGGTACCTGTTGCAATTACCGGTGCGCCCAATATGGGAAAATCAACGCTGCTGAATGCCCTTTTGAACGATGAGCGCGCCATCGTTTCTGATATTGCAGGAACAACCCGCGACAGTATTGAAGACTACATCACCATTGAGGGTGTTCGTTTCCGGTTTATTGATACCGCTGGTATCCGCGACACGGAAGACACCATTGAAAAAATGGGAATAGAAAGAAGTTTTGCAAAAGCGAGGGAGGCTGATATTGTATTGTTGCTCTTTGATGCCGTGGAAACTTCGAGAGATGAACTGTTGGATACGATAGCCCGTCTGAAAAAAGAAACCATCAACGATCAGAAATTAATCCTGATCGCCAATAAAATGGATAAGGGCGCATTTAATATGGATGATTTCCAAGAACGCGTAAAAGATACCGGAGAAGTGATTGCGATTTCGGCGAAAGAGAAAACAGATCTCGATAAATTAAAATCACGGTTGATTCAAAGCGTCCATCATCGGCGCATCAATAGCGGTGAAACCATCGTGACCAATGCCCGCCATCATGCCGCACTCTGCCTCGCGGGCAGGTCGCTTCATGAAATACTGAACGGAATGGATGCAGGAGTAACCGGCGATTTTCTCGCTGTGGATATTCGCAAAACTCTTTACCATCTTTCGGAGATTACCGGACAAATCAATGCAGATGATTTACTGAATTCTATTTTTTCTAAGTTTTGTATCGGAAAGTAAGTATCTTCCCTTTGTTTCATA
>JADLBA010000184.1 GCA_020848015.1 Crocinitomicaceae bacterium
CAGGGACTTCTTCTTTAGGCAATTTTTTCCTGTCAAGATATTTTGAGACTAACCACGGTGGTATGGGCGGTGACACTGGCGATACACCCACGCCGGTAATAGGGGATGAGGCATGTGTTTACCGGCCACCACAACCCCGGTACCGCTCAATAGCACGCACAGATATGGTAATAGAACTTCCACCTCTTCCGCCCTCCTCAGTGGGTGAAAGAAGATCAGATGTATCTGTTCTTTGTGGCTCACAATCATCTGCTGTTGATTTGTGGATCAGAGAGGGAGCAATACAACGGGGTCTCCGCTTCGCTCGATCATAGATTAGTGTGTATCTGGTAAATCATTCGGGTAGTCTGTTCAGAAAAATGACCCTTTTTTATTCAAGTATCTGCACAGTATGAATCCTAAGGATTCACATATTTAGAACTAAACGAATGCAAAATAGTGTACGACCAAAAAGGGCGCAAAACACCAACAGCGCATCCAAAACCCTTAAGGGGTGATATTTTGACAGACAACCGGCCTCTATAAAAAATTTAGTATCTCCTTTTTTATCTTTGCGTAGTTTTTCTATCATGGGGGACAGCGCAGCATTGAGCACTTCGCAATTTCTTGCAAAGCTTGAAACATTTGAAGGAGGTAATCTTGATCACCTTTATCTCGATTCAGAAGGAAAGGTTACCGTAGGCATTGGACTGATGTTTCCGAGTGCCGAAGCCCTGAAGAAGAGTGCGCTGAGATTTAAGTTTGCTACGACCGGAAAATATGTTGGCACCGATGAGATCGGTGCTGAATACAAAAGGATATCAGCGGAAAAGAAAGGATATAGAGCGGCTTACTACAGGAAAAAGACGATTCTTCGTGCGGATAAAAACCAGCTTTACCTAGCATTTCTCAAGAGATATAAAATAGCACAGGCGGATGCTGTTTTTTTCTTCAATACAGGGACTGTCATCACAGATGCCATTTTCGAAAAATTCAATGAGCTACCTGTAAACGTAAGATATGCTCTCGAAGATATGGCATTCAATCTGGGCAGACCTAAGTTGATAAAGTATCAGGCGCTGCGAAAATACCTTAAACTCGGTGAATGGAAAGAAGCAGCCACCGAAAGTAAGCGGAAGGGAATAACTTCAAACAGGAATACTCAGATTTTCAAGTGGATTGAAAGTCAGCCGGTATCCCCAAAAAAGGATGGCAAATAGCAAGAATGACATCACTATCCTGTAATGCCATTGCCCATTTTTATATATTAGCCTTTTAGTCCTTAATTCCTGAAGTATTACCACCCTTTATGAAGCGGCTGCAATTTCTTGTCGTTTGTATATTTTCTATTTTGAACGGATGGTCACAAACACCTGTGGGAATCAGCTATAGCAATTATGCGGGCATTTCTTCTGTCGCCTGGAATCCTTCCATCGCTGATAGCAGGTACCTCGTTGATATTAATATTTTCAGCCTGCAACTAAGAAATACATCGAATGTTTTCCCTGTCAATTCCGGCTGGGCGCGCTATAACCTTTTCGGTTTTCACGACCGGTATGGATACACTGCTTTAGAAAATTCAAAAAATGGATACCTGCATGAAAGCTATGATATACAAATGCCGGGGTCTTTTTTACTCGCTTTTGGCAAAAACAGAAAGAATAATATTGCTGCCGGATTTTCTTGGAATACTCACAGCCTTTTTACAGCAAAGAATATTGACTCTGACATAGCTTCCATGTTAATATTTAATCAGCCTCTCTCTGCCGACTCCATGAGTGTGGTGAAGAAGGATGACGCATCCGTTAATGCCATGATATGGCGAGACTATGGATTGACTTTCAGCGGGGTGCTGCTCGATGAAGGAAATCACTTTATAAAAGGTGGAATAACAGGGAAGTTGCTATCGGGAATTGATGCCCTTCATTTCTCTTTTTCATCTTTAAAATATAAATGGCTCACCAGCGATTCAATTCAGATCAATTCATCTGCAGGAAATTTTTTTCACAGCCCCGGAGCCACTCTTAGCGATGGATATGTTCCTCGCCCAAGGGGCGATACGGGTCGCGGATACGGCATAGATTTAGGTTTGGTGTACGAATTCCGCCGCCCGCGCAATAACTATCAGTACGAAATGGATGACAGTGTCTATGTCAACCACCAAATATCTAAACACCTGTTTTCAATTGGCTTTTCTGTCATTGATATCGGAAAGATTACTCTCCCTTCCGCCCCATATTCAAGTAGTATTGGATCATCAGATTTTGTGGTTACGGCAAATGAATTATCGGATATTGATGCGACTGAAGACCTCGACTTAATAGTTGCCCAAAAAATGAATGCAAAAAAGAATGCTTCAAATTTTAAAATGAAACTTCCGACCACATTTAATTCATTTATTGACATTGATATTTATAATGGATTAGGCATCAACGTTTCCTATATGTTTTCTCCGGGATTTAACAAGCCGCAAATAGCAGGTGTCAGCAGACCTTCTATGCTAATGATTACTCCTAAATTTGAAAATGAAAAAGTGGGGATTTTTCTGCCCTGGCGCAAAGATGCTTTTGGACAAAGTTCAATTGGATTTACTATTAATACCGGCCCGGTATTTCTTGGAACAAGTGACATCGGCAACCTGATGAAAAGTTTTAAGGGGAAGGCAGAAACGGTGGATGTGATGATTGGATTTAAAATCCCCATCAGATATAAGATACAGCAGGATAGTGATAAAGATAAAATTAGCGACCGGTATGACAGGTGTCCTTCACTATTTGGTATTTCAACTGCCTCGGGATGCCCCGATGCAGATCGCGAGAGCATTCCGGATGATATTGATAATTGCCCCCAAATTGCAGGGTTGCGAATTTTCAATGGTTGTCCCGATACTGACCTCGATGGTATTATGGATAGCCTCGACGATTGCCCGCTGTGGGCAGGCCCTCAGGAAAACAACGGGTGCCCCGACAAGGATAAGGATGGAGTATGGGACTTTGATGATCTGTGTCCTGAAATAGCGGGATCGAAAGAGACAAAGGGTTGCCCCGATTCAGATAACGATGGTGTGTTTGATCACCTCGATCAATGTCCCAATTTAAAAGGTGAAATTTTCTGGGAAGGCTGTCCTGATTCCGATCACGATGGCATTCCGAACCACAAAGACGATTGCCCCGATGAGCCTGGACCAGAGGCAAACGGGGGCTGCAGGTTTACCGATATAGATGAGGATGGTGTGTTGGACAAGGATGATCTGTGCCCTCTCCAGGCCGGAAAGCCTGAAAACAAAGGCTGCCCTGTGAAAATAATATATAGCAGCCTGAAGATATATGACATCATCTATTTCGAAAACGGAACAACAATAAATGAGGCCAACCAAAAAAGAATGGATATTATATCGGGAGAGTTAATTGCAATTCTACAGAAGAACCCACAATACAGCGTTGTCTTGCAAGGATATTCAGAACTTGCGGATGAGGTAAGAGACCGGTTTGCTCTGTCTCAGCAAAGAGCCGAAATCGTAAGAGATTATTTTGTCAATAAAGGATTAACTGTGGAGAAATTAAAGATTGAAGCCAATGGTGACAATTTCCCGCATGAAGGAAAGAGCCCGCCAGAAGGGCAATTTCCTAACCGAAGAGTAGAGGTGTTCCTGTTCCTTGGCGATGAAATACCCCGGAAATAAAAAAATATATTGTACAATGTTTTTGCATATCTTAATCATTAATACTATCCGAAATAATTAAATGACTTGATTCCTGATAGCTTTGAGGTATAATTAAATTTTAATATAATTATCATGAGAAGTGTAATTTCAACGGTTGTTCTTATAGCAATGATTCTGTTGAATGCATTCCAAGCTTCGGCAACGAATGGTTCTCTTTCCGGACTTCCCGTAATTCCTCCGGCTACTCCGGGTGCCATTACCGGTGTAACTCCACAGTGTCCGGGGCTTGGTGGGCAAACCTATTCGATAGCATCAGTTCCTACTGCTACATCCTATACTTGGACCGTCCCCTCAGGGTGGACGATCAATATCGGCCAGGGAACAATCTCTATAACCGTTACTACCGGCAATTTTGGAGAAAATGGAAATATTTCGGTTACTGCAAGCAATGGAGATGGTACCAGTGCACCAAGTACTCTTGCTGTTACAGTAAACCCGGCAACACCTTCCGTACCGGGAGGTATTTCCGGAGCCGTTGTACAATGCCCATCACTCGCAGGGGAAGTGTATAGCATCACCTCTGTCAGCAATGCAACTACCTATACCTGGACTGTCCCTTCGGGATGGACCATTACACTTGGTCAGGGAACCTTATCCATTACTGTTACAACGGGAAATACAGGGCAAAACGGAAATATTTCTGTAACAGCAGGAAACAGTTGCGGAACAAGTACTCCCAAGACATTAGCCGTGAGTGTAAGCCCCGCAGTTCCTTCTACTCCCGGTAATATCTCAGGGACTTCATCGCAATGCCCGCAGGAAGCCGGCGAGATATACAGTATAAACTCCGTCAATAATGCAACGGGTTATACCTGGACTGTACCGGTCGGCTGGACTATCACCGGAGGACAAAATACCACCAGCATTACAGTTACTACCGGCAATGCCGGTCAGAATGGGAATATCTCTGTAACAGCAAACAATAGCTGTGGAAGCAGCAATCAAAAATCTAAATCAGTTACGGTAAATGCTGATGCGGTGATCGCTCTGACATCGGACGGCAGCACAACCTCGCAAACACTTTGCGTGAATTTACCCATCACAAATATTACATATTCTGTAACAGGTGGCGGAACAGGTGCCGGAGTCACCGGATTACCCTCCGGTGTTACCGGTGTATATAATGCAAATGTGTTTACGATCAGCGGCACACCATCAGCCACCGGAACATATAATTATACCGTTACTACGACCGGTACCTGCGATCAGGATATAACTGCCGGTACTATCATTGTAACCCCCGCTGCTCCAGCGATGCCCGGTTTTGTTACTGGATTGGCAACACAATGCCCACAGGAGACCGGTGAGAACTATAGCATAAATCCGGTAAGCAATGCCACCGGATATACGTGGGCTGTTCCCACCGGATGGACGATTACCGGTGGACAGAACACCACCGGCATCACGATTACTACCGGCAATGCAGGTCAAAACGGCAATATCACAGTGATGGCAAGTAATGGCTGTGGCACCAGCCCCGTAAGAACCAAGGCGGTGACAGTAAATGCCGATGCAGCAATTGCGCTGACATCAGCGAATGGAACCAATGCGCAAACAGTTTGTGTAAACTCTGCGATCATACCTATCACCTATTCTGTTACTGGTGGAGGAAGTGGTGCCGGTGTTACCGGTCTCCCGACTGGAGTTACCGGTTCATTCAATGCCAATGTATTTACGATCAGTGGAACTCCCATCGTTGCAGGTGTTCATAATTATACCGTTACTACTACTGGAACTTGCGAACAAGCAACATTATCAGGAACCATTACTGTTAATCCAAATGGCATTATTGCACTGGTTTCGCCTCTTAATACGGTTTCGCAAACTAAATGTCTCCTTTCACCTATTACAAATATTGTTTACCAGGTGACCGGCGGTAGCAGCAGTGCCGCAGTTACAGGACTGCCGGCAGGGGTCAATGGCAATTTTAATTCGGGAGTATTTACCATCAGCGGGGTTCCTTCAGTAACCGGTACATTCAACTATACAGTAACGACGACAGGTACCTGTGTACCCGCTTCCACATCAGGGAGCATTGTTGTAAATTCACTCCCCGCATTGCCTGTAATGATTGAGCCGGATCCTGCCTCCGCTTGTGAGGGAGCGACTTTTTTTGCCGTACTTCAAAACAATGATCCTAATGTTGTATATTCATGGGAAGCTAACGACTCTAACGTTAATCTTTCAGCGGGGGGAGAAAATAATGCGGTAGCCGTAATTGATATTGACAATACGGAAGGTTCGACCACAATTACTGTTACCGCTGAAAATAATTTTTCCTGTTCCTCTGAAGAAACATTTACAATTTCCATTTCCTCAGATCCAGCGCCGCAATCCTACGATGTCCAGTTATACAACCTCGGAGAAGGAACTATATTGGCGGTTCTCACCAACGATCCCTCACTTCACTTTAACTGGGGCAGAAGCCCGCGGGAAACCTGGTTGCCCGAAGACCTCGGAGTGACTACACAAGATTACCTGATCGGCACCAGCTATGATCCCGATGAATATTATTACTGGATAAAAATCACCGATGAAGAAGGATGCGAAACCATTTCATTTCTGGAACAACCAGTACAGATTGCCGAACCCATTGCTACTGATAATTTTTATTTCTATCCCAATCCATGCAATGCACTGTTGAATGTAAACCTTAGCTCGGTATTAGGGGCAGAGGCTATTGAGCTTCTCGATATGCAGGGAAAGAAAATTCATGTATGGAATATCAAGAATGTTACCCACTCAGTAGGCCTCAATATTCCTGATGTTACTGCGGGCGTTTACCTGATGCGGCTGATAACGGGAAATGGAAAATCATCCCATTATTTACTTACCATTGATAAATGAAATGGAGATGCGTACTATTATGGACAGAAACAAACATGATCACTTTTTCATTATGAAATATGTTTCATTTGTTGTAGTATCGGCGTTTACCCTGTTCGGTTCTTCTGTGTCTCATGCACAAGCACTTCAGGCAGAGGAAAAGAGAACCCTGTTTGAAAAAGCAGACAGCATCCTGAATGAATTTAGGGAAACTGCCGGATTCCATGAAGCGGGACTTGATGAAATATCTGATGAAATGTTGTTTCGTCATCAGGCTTTATATTCCTCTGGTGCGATGATCAGCGATAATATTTGTCCTGAAAGAGATTCTGATGGAAAGATCATTACAACACAAAAAGGCTCAAAAAAAACCATCGAACAATTTTTGACAGATGTGAAAAAAGAATTTCCTGGTGGATTGTTTACCCGCGTTTTGACAGCCAATGTCTCTTACGCAGAGATTGATAAGGGAATAATCAATTTGGTATTGCTTCGCTCACAGACAGGGACTACCGGCGATAAGTGGATGATCGAGAGTACCGATAGCCTACAACTGATTCTGAAAAAAAACACTGGTGGAAATCAACTACTGATCGCTGAAGCTATCTCACTCGGTCAGTCAATAAAATGTGTAAACTGTGAAGTCGTTGCCGTGGTAACTCCTCCTCCGCCAAAACCCGAAAAGCCGGCTAAACCAGTGGATCAGCCAAAACCTCCAAAACCTGAAAAACCGGCTAAACCTGAAAAACCAGAAAAACCAGAAAAACCGGCTAAACCGGTCGAGCCGCAAAAGCCCCCGAAACCAGAAAAACCAATAGAACAACCTAAGCCTCCAAAACCCGCCAAGCCGGCCAAGCCGGTAGAGCAACCCAAACCTCCGAAACCGGAGAAACCGTCAGAGCCTCTGCCTTGGGGGCTTGATTGGGCGATATATGGAGGCTTTGGCTTAAATTCATTTAAAACTGATGCACTTACAGCGAGTGAATTGAATTCTTCTCTTTATGATCAGTTATCTGCCAAGGACTCGAAAATCTCGGGCTACCGCCTCAACTCTTTTGAAAAAGGGTTTCAGGCTGGAACGGATTTTCAGATAATGTATGGAAAGAAAAAAAGGGCTGGTCTTGTTTTAGGGATGCATTTTCAGAAGTTCAATGCGGAAGCAAATGTTGATCAGGTAATCGTTTCATATCGCTCAGAAGATAAATGGAACCATTCGTTTAACAGGATTGTAAACGGAACTGCGGTGAAAGATAAAATCTCAATCGCCACAATAAGTCTGCCGGTGCTGGTTTCTCTTTCAACAGATATAGGAGAAAATAAATTCTTTTACCTGCAGGCCGGCCCTGTTTTCGGATTGTCAACCACAGCCGCCTACAAGGGATCGGCAACCGTCAATTTCGAAGCAATTTACAATGTGGATGAAAATGGCAATCTGAGTTTTAATACCAACGATGAAAATCCCGAAAATGATCTGTTGATGACAGCAGCAGCAGTTGCACAGCGCACGGGAAATACGGCAGCTTATTTTACTAATCACCACAATGCAGGGTATGATATTGCTCTCGGTGAAGAAAAATCAGGAGAGGATAAGGTGGACTTTAAGCAAAAAACCTCCTTCCTTGTTGCAGCAGGATTAGGATGGAACCTGTCTGAAAGAATTTCCTTTGTTGCTGGCGCACAAATGTCGCTGGCGAATTTTTTCAAGGATTCTTCCGGTTATTCTGCCGGAGATAAAACTTCTGATGAGTACTGCTCACTAACCGCCCCCATGAAGGAAGCAAAAATAACCGCCTATTCAATACAGTTGGGATTGCACATTCATCTAATTAAACCGTGAATAAATTAAACTACTTATTATGACTAATCCGGTAAAGAAAAAGGGACTTGACAAGACGATTTTTATTGGCCTTGGTGCAGTTATCTTAGTTGTAGCTGCGGTGATCTTCTTCAGGCTGATGACAAAAGACACTTGTCCTGACGTGGTGGACTTCACCTGGACGGGTGAAATGAAAGCGAATAATCCGATCCAATTCTCTGATATCTCCGATGGAGCAAACCAATGGAAATGGGATTTCGGAGACGGTTCCCCTCAGGATATTACGAGGAATCCAACACATACTTTCATCAATGCTCAGGTTTATATGATAACTCTATACATCAATGGAAAATGTGAAATCACCAAAGAAATTAAAATTGAACCAAACGTTCAGGAAACAATTATAGTTCCGGATCTCGTCAGACCTGTTATTGAAGGCCCGGAAGAAGCAATGGTGGGGGAAAGTATCCGGTTTAATTGCCCTTCTGACGGTGTTTCCAGCTATGAATGGCAATTTGGCGAATCTATGTCGGTTGACGCTACTACAAAGGATCCCCAATATTCCTATAAGAGAAAGGGAAGCTATAAAGTGACACTGATCGTCAATGGCAAAAGTGAACAAGCTACGCATACCATTAAGATCAAGGCTAAGCCAGGTGCAGGAGTCCCCGGTGGAAAACCCAAACCAACCATTTCTGCCGATAAATTCTTTTCGTTGCTACGGGATATTGCAGACAGAAAAATTTTTCCCGAATCGCTGAATTCTTATTTCTGTGATGATCTCACCATTCCCCTGACCAGACCTGATGGAAAGCAGACTACTCTCCTTTCATACTGCAATGCTATCAGGAAGGTTGGATTGGATGCAAAAGGTGTATTTTTCAATATTGATAAAGAAAGTGGTTGTATTACTTCCATAAAATTAAATTGATCCGAAATGAAAAATGTATTTTTTTGCCTTGGTCTCATATTTGTTACCGGCACCGGCATGAAAATTCAGGTGCCGGCTGAAACTGACATTAATATTTTTTATATTGATAACAGCAGGGTTGTGCTCGAAGATGGCCTTAGCACCGGACAAAAAGAGGCACTGGACAGAGATACAAAAGAAGCGTTTGAAAAAGGCTCCGTAGTTGCCTTTCTAAGCAATGGTAATCAGTCAGTACTGGCGACAGAAAGCAAAGATTGTTCTGCCTTGATTGAAGATCTTTACAGAAGGAATACCGAACGACCTGATTTTTCTTCCGATAAATTCATACTCCGCAATGCGCTGTATGCAAAACTCAAGAAATTCACCGGCAAACTGCAATTTCATTTTTTTCTTTCAGATGAATCAATTCTCGATATATCACGCGGAAATGTTACGCTTACTAATTTTTTTCCGAAAGAACTGGCGGCAATAGCTGATAACGTTAATTCCATCGAAGTGGAGATCACTTATAGCAACCGTACAGGGAAAGTGAAAAAAAATAAATTGGAAGAGGCCATTGGTTTTTATAATACCCAAGAATTTGCACCGGTCATCGTCTATACAATTAATCATATTCAATAAGAAAGCAGGATGAAAACGTCATTTTTATTTTTTACTATTCTTTGTTTTACCATTCATACGCAGATGATGGCACAAAACAGTGTCATCGGCAAGGTGCTGAAAAAATCTCCAAAGGATTATCTGAAAACGCCGACAGGCGATATTCTTCCTGCGGATGCAAAAAGAATAGACGGCGAAATGGAAGTCTGGGTAGTCTTTAGCGATCGCCAGGATAATCAAACCTATTCATCTGCAGCAGACAAATCTACACCCGTAAAAAAACTGGGCTTTATGCAAAAGTGTTTTGTGATCGAAGAGAACAATACGCATCTTCATATTGTCGCGTTTGATGATTTCGCTTATGATGTCAAAACAAAAAAAATAACAAAGAATATTGAAGACTACGGCTGGATCGCAAAAGACAGGATGCTGTTATGGAAGCACGCGCTGGTAAATGCCAAAACAAAATTTACCAAGAAGGCACTTGTCGTCAACCAAAAAGAAAGTCTCCGCAATCCCGAAAAATATGCCTCACAAAAAAACCTCCGGATTTTCAATAACCCGGAACTCTCACAAGAGAATACGGCAGATGTACGTCTTTATGATTTTCTTTATATCTATAAAAAAGAAGGGAAAGCAGTGCTGCTGGGAAAAGGATTGGAGTTTTCTGCTGTCTCTTCTGCAACGCAGATATTGGGATGGGTTTCGCTCGATATTATCTACGAATGGGATCAGCGCATGGTACTTGAACCCAACACTGGTAAAAAAGCACTTTCAGAAAGAAAAATGACCGGCGTGGAAGTAACTGTTTTTGACAACCAGCAAAGTGCGGAAGCATTCAGAAATAACGGTTCGGCTGACAAGGCCAATATGCTGCCTTTTAAGGATGATTTCAGAACAAGTTTTGACCCGGGATGGAAAAGATTTCCGGTGATAGAACGGATTCCAAATGATATCGGGGATATTGTGCACACGGGAATTGTTTCGGCTGTATTCGATACTACAGGAACGGATATCATCAGCCTGGATGAACAGTCCAAGATCGAAGCGGAATACGCAAAACAGCGGACAAAAACGAGAAATATCAATGTGG
>JADLBA010000185.1 GCA_020848015.1 Crocinitomicaceae bacterium
AGATGATTGCTTCGGTGGTCAGACCGCCAACAAGCAGAATTGAGGCTCCGGGCCAGTGCTGTATCTTAAACATAGCACCTACAATTACGACAGACGCTCCAATTCCGTACAACTTTGCCATGAAATTTTTCCAGCCTTTACTTCCAGGTTTCATTTTTTTTCTTGCGTTTTTATTTGGTTTATAAAATTGGGTTAAACGATGTTTATTCCGTCGGCTGGTTGAAGTCCTCCGGAGAAACATTTTTACCGCGTCCGAGATAACTCATCACGCAGCGGAAGCCAATGTATGACTTCGCAGTATCCTGATATTCGTACGAGCGTGTACCCGTCTGAATAAAATATCCAATATCCTTCCAGCTTCCACCACGAATCACCTTGCGTTTCATGCTTGGCGGATCATCCACTTTTGCCCGATATACATACTCAGGGCTCATATCGTGTGTAAATTCATACACCGATTCATCATAGGCAGTATTGGTCCACTCAGCCACGTTGCCCGCCATATTGTACAGACCATAATCATTGGGTGAGTAGGAGCCAATCGGAACGGTATAGCAGCCATTATCTTCCACATAATCTCCCCTCATCGGCTTGAAGTTAGCCAGTGGACACCCCAGATTGTTCCTGATGTAAGGGCCGCCCCACGGGTAAGGCGAAAGTTCCTTTCCTCCGCGTGCTGCAAATTCCCATTCGGCCTCAGAGGGCAAGCGGAATCGCTGAACAAAGTATTCATCGTTAGAGGTTTTCCACTCGTTGAGTATCTGCGTTCTCCAGGCACAAAAAGCCTGGCATTGTCCCCAAGTTACACCTACCACAGGATAATCGTCGTATGCCGGATGCCAGAAATAAGTTTCTGTCAGTGGTTCATTAAAGCCATAAGTAAAATCATGCACCCAGCAAAGAGTATCGGGATAAACATTGATGACCTCTTCGATGATAAACTGTGAGCGGTCGCTGTGTCCCCGGATAGAGTGAAGCTGGTTCAGTGAGTTGACCTCACCATATTCCTCGTCTTTTCCCGCCTTGTTTGCCGCACTCATAAAGTCAATCCACCAGTAGCGGTAGGCCAGCTTGCGCGCATCAATTTCCATACGATCGTAGAATTTATCTGCTCCCTGTAAGAAAAATTCATCGAATACGAGGTCAAATATCTCCTCGTTTTCCATGTCTATCTCCGTTTCCCAATCGAGTTTATATCCTTTATTGATAAAACGTTCCATCTCTTTACCGTCATCGGTTTCGGTGATACCAAAGCCTTCGATGTCGTTTTGTGCCAACAGATCGCGCATCAGAGAGTCTCTCACATAGTAAACAAATTGACGATACTCATTGTTGGAAATCTCGTGCTGGTCAATATAAAATGCCGGCAGGGTAACGGTTTTAGAGCGGTTGTTCAGTGCGTAAGGAACGTCCTGATCACTGGGGCCCATGGTAAAAGACCCGAAGTGGATATAGTTCATCCCATAAGGATTCACTTGGATCCACTCCTCACGAGGATATACTCCGATGAGTTCACCTCTGGGACCGGGATAGCAACTGGCAAGCCCGGCAATAATGATGAAATAAAACAACGATTTTTTCATGATTTCCCTTTTTTAGTAACCCCTGTTCACAATTAATGGATGAATAATTACTAAAATAATAAACCTCCTAAAACAAGTATTCTCACGTAAACGAAAGGATAACTTATATAGTTACACTTTATTTTACAGGAATCGAGGGTTTCCATGGCGCGATTTAATAGGCATTTGCGAAATATTGAAGCAATATGTCACAAAGATTTCATGCGAGCCTGCAGAATAATCCTTGATCTGAGAAGTCGTAATATCATAAGAATAGCCTAACATGAAGCACTGGGCAAATGAAGTTCTTCCCTTCTGCGCAGGAGCTAAGCATTTTTGAAACCCGAGCATAGGAGCAATAGCATCCCCAGGACGATAAGACAATCCTCCCCAAACCATCTCTCTCCAAAGAGCATTGATGTTGACATCAAATGCCGGTTTCGCACTAAAATCAGATTTTAATAAAAGATTTGAGCGAAGTTTAAAGTCCGCATTAATATCATAATTGTATCCACCCATAAAATAGTAGTGGCGAGCCATTTGAACATTGAGCTTATCAAGTTCTGCGGCAGTAAGGTGAGTAGCTGAAACCCCCGCGTAATACTTAGTGTCTTTATAAAACATCAATCCAAGCCCGAGATCGAACTTCCCTTGTGATGCCCCCTTCAGAGGAATAGCAGAATCATCCGGATCAATGTAAACCCAATCCTTACCAAAAGTTTTGCTGGCATATCCGAGAGAAAGACCGCCAGAGATCATATTTCCTCCGGGCAGACTATAATGATACGAAGGCGAAACACGAAAGATATTGTTCTTTTCCTGACCCAGTACTTCGGTATAGAAAGTAGCTCCCAGTCCTATCGGGAGACTTCCGGGCAGATACCCATTATAGTTGAACATATAGGTCTTGGGATCACGGTCAAAACCATCCCACTGGTCACGGTGAAACAATGAAATACAATGGCGTTTGACCATACCGGAAGCGGCAGGGTTAAAGGAAACCCTGTCAAACATCCAGTTGGTGAACTGGGGATCCTGTTGGGCATTCGCCAATTGAGCAACTACAGCAAGAGCGACGAAAAGTAAACTCTTCTTCATACGCAGGTTATCGGTTATTGACAGTTAATTTTGAGGTTAATCCACTTTTTGGAAAGTCGCTAAAGTATGAACTTTTTCGACCCATCAAAAAAATTTTAGACAAGCAAGCCTTGTCAAACCCCAAAAAGAGGCGTGCCAAAAATAACCAAAGTCAATAAATTTCATTTAACCACTTCACAATCAATCAAAAAATATATACATTTTCCGCATTTTCGCGCTTTTGCGAGGCTTTAGGAAAATTTTAAATTTTTCAGACGAGCTTCTGGTACGTTCTCCACCAGCGATCCGGCATCTCTTCGTTGGTTGCCTGTTGGTATTCGAGGTACGTACAGGGCACGAGATGATGGCGCTCATATTGGTTAAAAGCCCCTGCGGGGTAAGGGACATCCATCCACCAGCGATCACTTTTATCACTTTTATAAAAAACGAGTTCATGGCTCTGGTTAGCCAGAGGTACGATGAAACGCATGTACTCTGTATAGTCTCCGGCAGGGTAATCCTTCTTCCGGGCAAGTATTCCGTCCAGAAAACACCAGATCATCTGTGCAATGAGGTGTGCTGTCTGCCCCTCAACATCGAATTCGGGGTTGTAGTCGTAAATGCCAAACGAAGAAAGTTTATCACTCATTCCTGCATAACGGCAGAGTTGTGCTGCCTGGTCACCATATAACCCGTTTGGGCCACTATGCGCACAGCCAGGGGCTTCAGCCCTGCGGATGGATGACACATCGAAACTCAGCAAATCCGCATTCCTAATGATGGGTTCGGCAATTTGTGTATCCGACTGAACTTCACCTAACCGGCAAAGATCAAAGTACATTTTATTCATCAGTTCTATCATTACAGGATCAGTGAGATAGCGCTGATGACAAAGATTGCTGTAATTGAAAAGGTAGTTCGGTTTATGAAGCACAATCTTATTCAGAAATCCTTTCGAGCTCTGGTCGCCGGGAGAAACACCAAAATCAAGCCTGCTGTCTATTGTAACCAGATTAACCGTTTGCTCCATCCCCTCGTATGCCAGGTAGTTCGCATAAGTCAGGTCTTGGCTTCCTCCGAGTATCAGCACAACAATATTTTTTTTTAGTAACTGTTGGCATGTCTGGCTAACTGCAAAATACGTATCTTCAATTGTATTCCCAGCCTCAATATTGCCAAGGTCAATCATATCAAGAGGCTGGTCGAACCGGTACAGGTCATAGAGAAATTTCCTTACCCTGTCCGGGCCATTTTTACATTCTTCGTTGATCCCTGCATTGC
>JADLBA010000186.1 GCA_020848015.1 Crocinitomicaceae bacterium
ATAGTAAAGTGTTCTCATGATATGGTCGTTTTAATAATTGAATTTTCAGAGTATTTCAAATCTACTGCTTTTATTTCACTCTGGTGCCAGATATTTTTTCCCAGCACAATAATACGCCCTGTTCCAAAGTTTTGTAACCAACCGATGCAAGGAAAGTGGCTGTCCCGAAAGCGAAATAACCATACCGGGTACCTCTATGGGAGAGGCAGGCAGTATCAGGTAGTTGTCAAATCGTCAGTAAGGACACCACTGCGCATCGGCTTCTCTTCCTCAATTCGCCTCCTGTTTCTTCTCGATTATTATTCCTTTCAGCGAATTCAATTCCTGAATAACTCCGCAGGCAAATCTTTCGGGAATAGAAAATACGATCTTACAAAATTCCGCTGTTTCGGTGCTGCTTCTTTCTGCTCCCCGTTCTTTTAGAATTTTCATCACTGCCGGCATCTGAACTGCGGGAAATTGTATGCTGAAAACCTGTGCGACTTCTTTTTCAATAATAATAGCCGACTGCAGTGCCATCTTGGCTGCTGTTTTATAGGCATCAACCAGGCCTCCCGTGCCTAATTTTGTACCTCCAAAATAACGCACTACGATCACCATTATATTCGTCAGCCCAAAAGACAGTATCTGTCCATAAATGGGTCTTCCTGCGGTTCCCGATGGTTCGCCGTCATCACTGTACCGATACCTTTCTCCCCTGGCTCCTAATCTCCATGCAAAACAAATATGCGTTGCTGCGTGATGCATACCGCGGAATAGTCCGAGCTTCGATTTGATTTCCTCCTCCGACTCAACAGGAAATGCAAACGCCAGATGCCGGCTTCCCAGCACTTTGTAGCTCGCTTCTGTGGGTACTCTGATGGTTTTATAAAGATATGGAACCGAACTCATAGAAAAAGAAAGCTGTAAAAACTCTCACTTATGCAGCAAGATTAAATACTATATACTCTTATACCTGTGCTGGTCACCGATTGCACCGTGGCTATTTCGACAATCCTTTCCATTGATATTCAAGCCGTGACTCCATTAATTATCCAAGCGCTCAAACTCAGAATTATTACTGATGTACTCGGGAACAATTTCCTTTATTTTCTTGACTATCTTCTCGTTGTTTTGTTCATCAAACAAATTTACAAGTCCGGTCACCGAAATATCTATCATGCTCCACGGATATTCTCTCACCCTGGCGACCAGTATTTTTGGGTGATGAGTGGGCATTGTATTTTCTTCATCGCTCAACACCTCTTCAAAAAGTTTTTCGCCAGGCCGTAAGCCGGTAAATTTTATTTCGATGTCTTTTCCCGGTTCAAGGCCAGAGAGTTTAATCATGTTTTCAGCGAGATCGGCAATGCGGATACTTTTTCCCATATCAAAAGCATAAATCTCACCTCCTTTTCCCATTGCCCCTGCTTCCAGCACTAATTGAACAGCTTCGGGGATGGTCATAAAAAAACGGGTTACGTCAGGATGGGTAACAGTGACCGGTCCTCCCTCTTCGATTTGTCTCCTGAAAGTCGGCAGAACGGAGCCGCTGGATCCAAGTACATTTCCGAAACGGGTAGTGATGAATTTAGTAGAAGAAATACTGTTTTTAGATTGTGCGTAGATCTCGGCAACCCGCTTTGAAGCTCCCATCACACTCGTTGGGTTCACCGCTTTATCCGTACTCACAAGGACGAACGTTTCCACGTTGAATTCCGCAGAAATATCAGCAAGAATCCGGGTACCCAGCACATTGGTAAGCACGGCCTCGCTGGGGTTGTTTTCAATCATCGGCACATGCTTGTAGGCTGCAGCATGATAAACGATCTGTGGCTTGAAATGCGATATCAACCGCCTCATTCGGTCCGCTTTTCTGATGTCACCCAAAACGAATTCACACTGGGAAGAGTGGCCTGAAGTGAAAAGTTCATTTTCAAGATCAAACAACGGGGTCTCCGCCTGATCCAACAGAATCAAGCGTTTTGGACTATATGCAATCAGTTGGCGGGCGAGTTCGCTTCCGATACTTCCTGCAGCCCCGGTAACAAGCACCGTTTTATTTTTAATCTGGTTCTTTACCTGCTGACTGTCGAGACGAATCGAGTCTCTCCCCAGTATATCCTCTATTCTGATATCGCGGATCTGGCGCACACTGAGTTCACCACCGATCCACTGCTTTGCAGGGGGAACGCTGGAAAGTTTTATCCTGTGTTTCAATGCCCACGTAATAATATCAGCTTTTTTTTCTTTTGACAGTGAGGGGATGGAAAGAATAACTTCATCTGCTTTTCCCGAGCTGAGAAGTTCTTCCGCTTTTGCAGGTGTATAAATATCTGCCCCTTCTAATTTTTTTCCACTCTTGCCTTTATCATCGTCTATGAAGGCAATTACTTCCGTCCCTGACTTAGAGTCGCGATCAATGGTGCGTTTGGTGATCATGCCACTTTCTCCAGCGCCGTAAATAATAACCCTGCGCGATGCGCGAGCAGGAGTTTTCAGTTCCATATAAAGCACTTTAACAGCAATGCGGCTCACGATCATTGCAAATAAAGTCAACAGATATTCGATGATGATAATCGAATACGGGATGAAATATTTTCCATCGTAAAAATGAAATTTGAGCTGGCTCGCGAGGGCAAATAGCAGACTGCCTGCGGAGATAACAATAAAAATCCGCATGGTGTCCTGCGTGCCGGTATAGCGAATGATTCCAGAATAGGTACTTCCCAGAATGAAGGACAAAATTCTCACAGAAATAAACAGCGGAAAAAATGCTTTTGCCAGTTCTATTTCGAGAGGAGGCGGAGCAAATTCGAACCGCACGAGATAGGCAATGCTGTATGCGAGGATACAAATGGAAACATCAATGGTAAAGATGATCCACCGCGGAGTGTTCTTGCTGGGGAGGAACATACCTGACCGGCTCTGGTTTTACTAAACTTTTTCGATCACCATTGCGCTCGCCCCTCCACCGCCGTTACAGATACCTGCGCCGCCAAACCGTCCATTGTTTTCAAGAAGAATATGAACAAGAGTTACAATGATCCGCGCACCGCTTGCTCCGAGAGGATGCCCCAATGAAACCGCTCCTCCATTTACGTTTACACGTGCCGGATCGAGTCCCATTTTTTGTGTATTTACTATTCCGACTACTGAGAAGGCCTCGTTCAGTTCAATAAAATCGAGGTCTTTCAATTGAATTCCAGCCTTAGCAACTGCTTTTGGCAATGCGAGAGAAGGCGTGGTAGTAAACCATTCGGGAGCCTGTTCGGCATCTGCATAACTGACGATTTTCACCAGTGGACGGAGGCCGAGTTGATTTACTTTTTCACCACTCATAAGCACTACTGCTGCAGCTCCGTCGTTCATGGTGGATGCATTGGCGGCAGTAACCGTTCCTTCTTTACTAAAAACCGGCTTCAACTGAGGAATTTTGTCAAAGTTTACATTTTTGTATTCTTCGTCTTCACCAAAAGATATTGTATCACCTTTTCTACCTGTAATTTCTACCGGAACGATTTCATTCTTAAAGCGGCCAGACTGCCAGGCAGCGGCAGATCTTTTGTAGGATTCAATAGCAAAAGAATCCTGTGCTTCCCTGCTAATATTGCATTCACGGGCACAAAGGTCTGCGGCGTTTCCCATAGCATAGTTATGATACACATCTGTCAGTCCGTCCTTTGCAAGACCATCTACCAGTTTTGCATCACCGTACTTACTGCCCCAGCGGGTACTTGGTGAATAAAAGGGAACCTGACTCATGCTTTCCATTCCGCCGGCAACCACTACATCAGCATCTCCCAACAGAATAGACTGCGCACCTAACATAATGGATTTCATCCCCGATGCACATACTTTATTGATCGTAGTACACGGAACAGATGCAGGAAGCCCTGCAAAAATAGCCGCCTGTCGTGCGGGAGCTTGGCCAAGATTAGCCTGCAAAACTGACCCCATATACACTTCATTTACCGCTTCGGGCTTCAGGGAAATGCGCTCCAAGGCTCCCCTGATCGCTGATGCGCCTAATTGTGTAGCAGATATGCCGGCAAGTGTGCCTCCGAAACTCCCTATCGGAGTGCGGACGGCAGAAACAATATAGACTTCTTTCATTCGAATACCATTAATTAACGAGACGGCAAAGGTGAGCAGATCAACAAGTGATTCCAAAATAAAATAGTGCCAATTGCATAACAGAGGGTAAGAAATGAAAAACCCCCGAACGTTTCCGGGGGTATTTTTCAAACCTTAACCAAATTAACTACTAACCAAAACCTGAACTTATAGAAAAGTTCATCTGAAACATCTACTGATTGTCAAGCACCGTGCCACCGGAATATTTTGTCCGGTTCATTTGCATTTTTTCACAATGAGTGAAAACATTTATTCGGAACCTGCCATTTTATCAACGAATTTATGATAATGCAGCTTTTTATTATCAATTGAAGTACTGCAGAATGTGTTTTGGCCAGGTGCATAAGCAGCTTTATATGAATCCTCCACCATTTTTACAAATATGTCGAAAGGAAGCAGAATGATTGTAGAGGTTCCACCATAATAGATGATGTTTATTCTATGCAAGCAAAAGAATGAGCAATGCAAGTCTCATTTATGTTTGGCGCGATGAATAAACAATACGTGGGTTAGCCCGTTTCGCTCTCGCAAGGTGCCGTGTTACAGGTTCACTTTCTGTTTCGTATTGTCTTTGTCCACTTTGCATAGTAACCTCAAACGGATTATTTGTACGTTCAGTTGGAATAATAAGAGCCAGAGAAATCATCAGACTAATAAAAAATTTGACCTACAATTTATTCAGATACGAACAAGAAATACGACTTGGTATAAAATAAATTATTCGTCAATATTTAATAAATAACTGATAGATAGATAGATGGCGGTGAAAAAACTGAATTTTTTGAATGGAATAATGCCCGAAATATCATTCATTTGTCATGAATTTGGAAAATCGCTTAACGGGTTCTGTCGATTTTTTTTAATCAAAATATAAAAAATGAATTTTTAGAACCCACCAAAAATAAAATGAAGATCATAAAATTATTAGCTATTGTAGCAATAATTACAGGTGCTGTTTTCTTTTCGGGTTGCACAAAAGAATCTGTGTCCCCCATCTATAATTTGCGCTTCACTTGTACATCCAACAACCCCTATCTTGTAGAAGTTAACGGCAAGAGCAATGTATTATCGGGCAATACTTACAAGGATTATCGCCTTGAAAAGGGAACATATTCATGGAAAGTAACACAACAATCGGGATTTGTACTCTATCCTACAATACAATCAGGTACCGTCAATTTGGATCAGGACAAACAAATTGTATTTCCATAAATTCAGATTTTATCTTCCTTCCTTTAAACAGTCAAAAAACTTGTTTTCTGAAAATTTTTCAATGTGTTCATTCAG
>JADLBA010000187.1 GCA_020848015.1 Crocinitomicaceae bacterium
ATCACAGTAGCTTTTGGGGCAAACCCAGCGGGAAGCATCACCGTTTCTGCCGAAAATGAATGTGGCACTACCGATGTAAGCACCCTCACCATTCTTATGGAGTCGGTTTGTTCTCCGAAAGTTTTTAATAATACGGGAACAGGAAGAAGCGGAAGCCCGCAGACATTTACAGTTCCTGATGGTGTCACCTCTCTGATCATTGATGCTTATGGAGCAAAAGGTGGAGATTCACCACCCCGCTTGGGCGGCAATGGGGCGAGAATTACCGGAACATTTGCGGTGACACCCGGGCAAGTGCTTTCGGTCGCTGTGGGGCAGATGGGAATAAATGGAAGTGGGGCCAGCAATGGAAGTGGTGGAGGTGGTGGTGCCTCTTATGTAACGCTGAATGGCAGCTACCTGCTAGTGGCTGGTGGCGGTGGTGGTGGTGGGTCAGACAGTGGTACCAATGGGCAGCCTGGGCAATCAGGCTCAAATGGCACTGCCGGCGGGGGCTCAGGTGGTGTGAGTGGCAACGCCGGAAATGGAGGGAATTCTCCCGGATGTTGCGGATGCTCCGCAGGGGCAGGCTGGTACCAGAACTCAGGTAATTATGGGGGTTGGTCCACTGGTGCAAGCAGCTTGCAAGGCGGAGGCGCAGGTGCGCAACACCTCAATGGTACCGGTGGTGATGGCGGCTACGGCGGTGGCGGATCAGGAGCCTATGGTGGCGGTGGAGGAGGAGGATATTCTGGCGGCGGCGGGGACTGTGGAAATCCCAGCTATTCAGGTGGGGGTGGTGGTGGTTCCATTAATACGGGGACTAACCAGTCCAATGAAACAGGCACCGGCGGCGGGCATGGGATGGTGACCATCTCTTGGTAGCATAGAGACAATATAACTTGGAGTTAACTCCACTCAAGGAGAATAAATAATATTATTATTCAGTGATGAAACATTTTCTATTATCTCTTTTCCTTCTGTTAATGGCTGCTGCGACTATGCAGGCACAACCGGGAGGTGTTTCTATTAACACCTCCGGTCAGAATCCCCATCCCTCAGCGATGATAGACATCAGCAGCACCACAAAGGGAGCGCTGATACCGCGGATGGCAGAAAACGAGCGCGATGCCATTAGCAATCCTGCGGAAGGGCTATTAATATTCAATACTTCGTCCAAGTGCTTTAATGTCTATAAAAATAGCAATTGGTTTGAACTGTGCGGTAATTGCATTGCACCGCCGGCTCCGGTTACCGGTGGCGATGTTACTATTTGCGAGGGGAACAACTTGTCGCTCAGTGCATCATCTTCTCCCGGCTCCGCCTATCAATGGAGCAGCAATACGGGCTTTTCCTCCAGCGATCAGTACCCGGCGATCAATCCTGTGACCAGTGCTGATGCCGGCACTTATTCTGTCACAGCAACGCTCAACGGATGTACCAGCGCGGCTTCTACTCTCAATATTTTTGTTGTGCCTTTGCCTACTACGGCGAATGCAGGACCTGATCAGATCAATCTTGCAGGTACTACGGCGACACTCGCTGCTAATACTGCTATTGCGGGAAATCCACAGTGGTCCATCATTAGTGGTAATGGGGGAAACGTTGCTTCTCCTACGACACCAACATCCTCTTTTTCTGGGCAATTGGGCGAGTCATATATATTGAGATGGACTATTACCAATTCCTGTGGAACGAGTTATGATGAAGTCACCATCAGTTTTGCTGCCGGTGGGCCAAAGAAAGTATTTATGACGAGTACCACCTATAATGCTAATCTTGGTGGAATTTCAGGGGCGAATGCGAAGTGCCAGACACGCGCTGCGGCGGCAGGTCTCACTGGAACTTGGAAGGCGTGGATCAGTACTTCCTCGTCATCTCCTTCGACAAGTTTTACGCAGAGTGCTTATCCTTACCAATTAGTTGATGGGACACAGGTTGCAGCCAACTGGGCCGATCTTACTGACGGATCTATCGGCACTGTCATTAACAAAAATGAATTCGGCAGTACGGTTTCCTTCAACGGTCCGGGATCGTACAGTGGATGCGGCTCTTGGGCGGGCGGGTACTTTATTATGGCTTGGAGTGCCACCAAGGCCAACGGTACCTTTAACCCGGTAAATCCGAGTTATCCGACCTGCAGTACCACCTGGTCCGACTGGATGAGCACGTCGGGAGGCGGAGATATTTGGATACAATGGAACAATCAGAACACCGCAAATTGTGGCGAATCATCCTATCATTTGATGTGTTTCGAGCAGTAGAGGGGGCAGAAAATTTCTCCCCTACTGCCCAGCTTTTTTACCGCCACCGGTGCAGGAAATCCCCTGCACTTATACCAAAAAGTTTATTGAACTATTTTCTCAGACCCCGAAGGGGTGAAATAAATAGTTCTCCACTGTGGGTGATTTGTGTCACAAGGTGAAACCAACAATTACAATCAGACTTTAATTACCAAACACGGGCGGAAGATTGCCCGAAATATCGGGGGTCAACTTGCCTGAAAATCTGTGTCTGCTACCTTTGACGGGACACTGAGTTAAGGTGGAGTGAAAATAAATCAACATCTTAAAAATGAAACGGACAAGAAACCGTACAGCATGGAATTCAAGCTGAAAGCTGTTGAATTGAGCAATGTCAGAGGCAATGTTCAGGAGATAGCCCGTGAATTAGGTATCTCTGCTGAATTTCATCTACCGCTGGCGCAGGGAACAGAATTTAAATCCATCCCATGCCTTCAGCGGCAATGGCAACAAACAGTGCTATTATCCAAGTAAAGTGAGCACCAGGTTTTAACTTAGCCCACTCAACCCCGAATAGATGATCACTAAAGACACCGATAAAAAACTTTTCCTCCTCGATGCATTTGCATTGATCTTCCGCGCCTACTATGCTTTTATCCGCTCACCGAGGATCAATTCCAAAGGGCTGAACACATCGGCGATGTTTGGGTTTACCAATACTCTGTTAGATATTCTCAAAAACGAAAAACCATCGCATATCGCGGTGGTTTTTGATGCTCCAGAGCAAACGCTGCGGGAGATTGATTACGAAGCCTACAAGGCAAACCGCGATGAAACGCCCGAGGATATTATTTTGTCCGTTCCATGGATCAAAAAGATCATCGAGTCCTTCAATATTCCGATGCTGGAGAAGGGAGGTTACGAAGCAGATGATGTGATCGGAACACTCGCAAAAATTGCGGAGAAAGAAGGGTTTGTCATTTACATGATGACATCCGACAAGGATTACGGGCAATTAGTTTCCGATAATATTTTTATTTATAAACCCGGCTACCAGGGTGGAGTAGCAGAAGTACTCGGCACTCCTCAGGTGTTGGAAAAATTTGGGATCGAGCGCGTAGATCAAGTTATTGATGTTCTTGGCATGATGGGAGACACTGTGGACAATATTCCCGGCATTCCGGGTGTGGGAGAAAAAACAGCGATAAAACTGATCAAAGAATTCGGATCACTGGAAGGACTGCTGGAAAACACTAATAAGCTAAAAGGTAAACAAAAGGAAAACGTCGAGAATTTCCGCGACCAGGCCATTCTTTCAAAAAAATTAGCAACGATCCTGTTGGATGCGCCTGTTTCATTTGATGAAAAAAGCCTCCGAGTAGAAGAGCCAAATCGCGATATGCTCAGGGAGGTATTTGCAGAACTTGAATTCCGGCAATTGGCAAAACGTGTTTTGAATGAGGATCTTGCCCCTGCCGAACCAATACAAGGAGAGCTTTTCGCCAGTGATTTATTCGTGCAGACATCGGAAAAAGAAGGAGAGATAGATAACAATGCGGATCTTAAAACCATCGCAGATATTCCGCATCACTACGAACTTGTAGAAACGGAAAAAGAAATCGGGGAGATACTAAAAAAACTCCGCGAGGCGAATGAATTTTGCTTTGACACTGAAACCAGCGATATCGAACCGATCAACGCTATTCTCGTCGGACTATCATTTTCAATCAAACCACATGAAGCCTGGTACGTGGCTATTCCACACGATATTAAAGAAGGGAAAAAACGTATGCAACTCTTCAAAGAAATCTTTGAAGATGAAAGCAAGTTGTTGATCGGGCAGAACTACAAGTACGATTTCAAGATGCTGAAAAAATATGGCATTGAAGTAAAAAATAAAATATTCGATACTATGGTGGCGCATTATCTGATCAATCCCGATGGGCGACACAGTATGGACTACCTGGCAGAAGTTTATCTGGGTTATTCTCCCGTACCCATTGAAACGCTGATCGGTAAGAAAGGAAAAACACAAGGGACAATGGCCGACCTATCGCCTGCTGAAATCAAAGATTACGCCGCCGAAGATGCTGACATCACGCTTCAGTTGAAAGAAAAACTCGAACCGGAACTTATCAAAGGAGAAATAAAAAAAATTTTTGATGATGTCGAAATTCCACTGATCGAAGTACTGGCCTCTATGGAACTCGAGGGAGTGCGAATTGATGAACCCTTCCTGAATAATTATTCTTCAGAGCTTGAAATAGACATTCAAAAAATAGAAAAGGAAATACACGATCTCGCGGGAGCAATATTCAATATTGATTCACCCAAACAGCTCGGTGTTATTTTATTTGATAAATTAAAAATCACCGATCAGGTAAAAAAGACGAAGACAGGTCAGTACAGCACTGGTGAAGATGTGCTCTTGAAATTTTCGAACGACCATGCAATCATTCCGAAAATTCTCGACTACCGCGAATTGCGCAAACTCAAGAGTACTTATGTGGACAGCCTGCCCGCCATGGTGAATCAATACACTGGGCGCATCCATACGAATTATATGCAGACCGTGGCAGCTACTGGTCGTCTGAGCTCGAATAATCCGAATCTTCAGAATATTCCTATAAGAACGAGTCGGGGGCGGGAAATCCGTAAAGCGTTTATTCCCCGGAGAGAAGGATACACCATCCTTTCCGCCGACTATTCTCAGGTAGAATTGCGCATCATTGCCGCGTTGAGCAACGACAGAAATATGTGCGAGGCTTTTTTTCATGGAGAAGATATACACGCAGCCACCGCAGCAAAGGTCTTTGGTGTTCCGATTAAAGGAGTGGACAAAAGCATGAGGAGTAAGGCCAAGGCGGTAAACTTCGGGATCATTTACGGACAAGGGGCCTTTGGCCTCGCACAGAATCTCGGTATTTCAAGAGGAGAGGCAAAGGAGATCATTGATTCTTACTTCAAACAGTTTTCTTCGCTAAAAACCTATCAGCAGGAAAACATAGAGCAAGCGAGGAAAAACGGCTATGTGCAGACTATCCTTGGGCGGCGACGGTATCTGCCTGATATTAATTCTTCCAATGCTGTGGTCAGAGGATTTGCAGAAAGAAATGCCATCAATGCTCCCATACAGGGATCAGCAGCCGATATCATCAAGGTTGCGATGATTAACATTCATCATAGTATGAAAGAAAAAGGATTGAGGTCAAAAATGATAATGCAGGTACACGACGAACTGGTCTTCGATGCATATATAAACGAATTGTCTGATTTAAAAGAACTGGTAAAAAACCTGATGGTGGGAGCAGTGAAAATGAGGGTGCCACTCGAAGTAGAAATGAACACCGGCGACAACTGGCTGGAAGCTCATTAGAGAAGGAATTTGAGTTGCCATAGTTGCCCATCTCCCCGAGTAGTATAGCATAAGCATTCATATTATCACTGCAACACAGTATTCTATACAACCACCGAAATAAACAAGTTCGTTTTTAAAACTATTTTTTCAGCACTCTCGTAACATCACAGACAATGCGAACTTGCCGATTTATTAAATAACGAACGAGACAACGCTGATGTCCACCAAAAAACAATCTATAATGAAGAAAAAGTCATGGATCATACCGATAGGTGTGGCTTTGGTGTCCACTACTCTTTTCATTGCCTGTGAAGACTCAAACACCAGTAACAAAAACAATGTTCCGGCTGTGCAGACAGGAGGAAAAGATTCTGTTGAACTCGCCAAAATGGCACAACTGCAGAAAATTTTCTTTTCAATTCCTGCTCCGATGGAAATGGCTTCTCTGATCAAGCAAATGGGATACAAGTACGACGGAAAGTTGCTGAATTCAACAGAAAGCGTGACCCGCTATACCGGAGAGACAAAGCAAGCAGTGAATCTCGGTATTTTTGGTGCTGACCTGAGCTACGCGAGTATGTTTGATGAAAAGCAGGAGTCCATGAATTACCTCGCAGCAGCTCAGAAACTCGCCCGCGAGATGGGGGTGGACGGAGCACTACAGGATCAAATCATTGAGCGATTGAATAACAATCAGCAAAGCAGGGACTCTCTGCTGAACATTGTTTCAGAAGCCTACGGCGATCTCAATGGCTACCTGAAAGAAAATAACAGAGTAGAGATTTCGGCATTGGTAATAGCCGGTGGCTGGATGGAGGCATTGTACCTCTCTACCCGGTTTGCCGCGACCGGAAATGAAACGCTGAAAGCGCGTATTGCCGAACAGAAATATTCGCTGGATAACCTTCTGAAGTATTTCGCCGAGTTCAATGGTAAAGAGAATCTGGCCGAAATGAATAACGACCTGAAAGAGTTGAAAATTCTCTTTGATGCAGTTCAAATATCCTCCAGCTCAACAGAAGTCAAAAAGGAAAAAGACGGTATGGTTGTCATTGGAAATTCGAGCAGTGTTACTATGTCTGACGAATCTCTGAAAAATATTGCAACCAAAATTCAGGGAATCCGTTCAAAGTACATCGCATAATAATACCCTATAAAAAGACACAATGAAACTCCTTCAATACATCATCCCTGTAATGCTTCTGATACCGGTAACATCAGATGCACAATGCAGACCCTTTACCAAGAACAAAGTCCTCCCGCTGCTGTCAGGGTATGTGCAGAACGACAATTTTAATTCGGCGGTGCTTGTCCCCGGCGACGAAGCAGAATTGCTGCTGACCTTTTACTCTGGTAAAGAATACCGGCTCGCAGTAGTAGCGCATCCGATTCTCGGCGATGTTGATTTTGAAGTGCGCGACACGAATGATCAACTGGTATATACCAACAAAGACAAAACTGACAACAAGACTACCTTTGACTTCAAAATGTCGAGTACCCAGCAATTGATCGTACGAATCAATGTGCCGGATCAAAAAAATGCAGTTATCACTCCCGAAGGTTGTGTAACCGTAATGACCGGGTATAAAGAATTGAAATAATACAATCATATTAGAGTGAAAAGCCATCTACCGGATGGCTTTTTTCATTTTATGCAACTTCTTACTGATTGTTTGTCAGACTCTTCAAATAATTTTATTATTATTGTTGTAGGGAACCCAAGATTCCTCTTTCTACTTTCGTATTTGGTATGTAGAAGTCAAAACCACATTAACCTCTAACACAGAAAAAAATGAATACCAAAAGACTACTTCTTCCCTTGGTTGCTGTGCTGGTAAGCCTGACCTTTAGCACTGCCTTATTTGCACAATGGGGCGGCAATGACCATGGGTGGGACTTTCCAGACCTGAACGACAATGGTATCCCCGACATTTTTGAGAATCCTAATAGCGGCTCTGGCGGACCCGGCTGTGATGGCCCCAGTTTCGTAGATGAAAATGGAAATGGTATTCCCGATATTTTTGAAGGTGAAGACGGTGGTTTTGACTTAACAGATGCCAACGAAAACGGCATTCCCGACATCTTTGAAAACCCCGATGGCGAGCCAGGATGGCCAGGTTGGGATGACTCTGACCTCGCCGATGAAAACGAGAATGGCATTCCCGACATCTTTGAAAATGGCAACAGCGGCCCAGGATGGGGTGACCCAGACCTCGCCGATGAAAATGAGAATGGCATTCTCGATATTTTTGAAGGTGAAGGTGGTGGCTTTGACCTCACAGATGCTAACAACAATGGTATTCCCGACATCTTTGAAAACCCCGATGGTGAGCCTTACGGCGGACCGGGATGGCCAGATTGGGATGACTCTGACCTCGCCGATGAAAATGGAAATGGCATTCCCGACATCTTTGAAAATGGCAACAGCGGCCCAGGATGGGGTGACCC
>JADLBA010000188.1 GCA_020848015.1 Crocinitomicaceae bacterium
CTCCGAGGTTGATCCCCATATAAAAAATAGTGAAAGCCGAGTCAACGCGCTTATCTCCTGCAGGGTAAAGCTGGCCCACCATTGTAGAAATATTTGGCTTGAAAAAACCGTTGCCTAAGATCAGAAGCCCCAGCCCTCCGTACATTATTACTGTGGCTAAATCTATCTGCTTGTATAATGTTCCTGCAACAAACATCAACAACTGCCCCAAGGCCATCAAAACCCCACCTGCAATGATAGATTTTCTGTTTCCCCAGAACCGGTCTGCCATATAACCCCCAATCAGGGGAGTCAGGTAAACTAATCCTGTATAACTTCCATAAATTTCAGAACCCAGCGCCTTGTCAAACAGCAGTGCTTTTGTCATAAACAGCACAAAAAGCGCTCTCATTCCATAATAGGAAAATCGCTCCCACATTTCAGTTACAAAAAGAACATAGAGACCTTTAGGATGCCCTTTTGGTACAGAGGTATTAGTCATAATCGGGGTTTAGTGGTTAAATTATTTTTCTTTTGAATGGTGCCAAATGTAATGAAAAGGCAGGCTTTACTATTATCCGAATTTCGGGTATTACAAATTAGCCTTCAAAAAGTCCGTTATCAGAGTATATAAATGAAGGCGGGTATTTCCTCCGTATATACCGTGGTTTTTATTGGGGTAAATGAAAAGGTCAAATTGCTTGTTGGCTTTTACAAGGGCTGTCACCATATCCATTGTATTTTGGAGGTGTACGTTGTCATCTGCAGACCCATGAATCAGCAGGTATTTCCCTTTTAGCAATTGCGCAAAATTAATGGGGGAGTTGTTTTCATAGCCACCGTTGTTCTCCTGGGGAGTGCGCATAAAACGTTCAGTATATATAGAGTCGTAGTATTTCCAGTTGGTGACAGGAGCGACAGCAATACCCGCCGTGTAATAATCGGCTCCTTTCGTCATACAGAGGGAGGTCATGTATCCTCCGTAGCTCCAGCCCTGCATACCAATTCGACTTTTGTCAATATACGATTGATTTCCGAGGTACTTTGCGAGATCAATGAAATCCTCCGTTTCATTTTTACCGAGATTCATATACGTGCTGTGTTTGAATTTTCTTCCGCGGAACTGGGTTCCTCGCGGATCACAACTTACCACGATATATCCTTCCTGGCAGAGGAGCTGGTGCCACAAATAGGTGCGGCCACTCCATGCATCGGTTACGGTATTATTTCCGGGGCCGCCATATATTGCTACTAACACAGGGTGTTTTTTTGACGGATCAAAATTTACCGGTTTCATCATCCAGCAATTGAGCGATGTGCCGTCGCTATTTTTAAAATTGAAAAATTCTTTTTTTGTCAGACGGTAAGTGCTGAGATTTTCTTTCAATTTTTTATTATCTATTAGTACTCTGATTTCCTCGCCCTTGCTATTTAGCAATGAATAGACCGGAGGAGTATTCGCGTTGCTGTTTTCGAGGATCATGTACTTCATTCCCTTACTGAATGAGGCTTCATTCATTCCTGTGCAGCAGTCGAGGCGATTGGTTTTTCCCTTTTTTATTTCAAGAGCATAGATGTGTTTTTCCATCGGGCTTACCTCACTACTGCTATAATAAACAATGCCTTTTTCCTCGTCCATTCCGTAAAAGTCTATCACATCCCAAAGGCCGGTGGTCAATTGTTTAATCAGGTGTCCGTTTAGGTCGTACTGGTACAAATGATTGTAATCGTTGCGCTCGCTCAGCCAGATAAACGTCTCGCCATCCTTGAGAAAAAGCAGATGATCGGTGATGTCAATATAAGTCTCGGAATTTTCTGTATAAATGATCCGTGTGCTGATGGCAAAAGGCTCACTTTTACTAAGGTCGGTCAATAGAAATTCCAGCTTGTTCTGGTGCCTGTTCATCCTCATTACGCACAGTTGATCATTGTTCTTAGTCCATTTGATTCGCGGAATATAGGTGTCTGTATTTTCTCCCGTATCTACCTGAGAATGGTTGTTTTTCACAAGGTTGTAGATATAGATAGAAACAATGCTGTTTTTTTCTCCTGCCTTAGGATACTTAAAATCATAGCGGGAAGGATAAAGTTGCCCGTACATATCCATTCCGTATTCGCGTACCGCACTTTCATCAAATCGGTAGTAGGCGATTCTGTCGCTTTTTGGGCTCCAGTAAAATCCTTTGTCGAAACCAAATTCTTCTTCGTAAACCCAGTCTGTACCTCCGTTAATGATCGAATTCATGCTACCATCAACTGTTACCTGTTTCTCTTTTTTTGAAACTATATCAAGCAAAAAAAGATTGTTGTCGCGTACAAACGCAATCTTTTTTCCATCGGGCGAAAACTCTGCAAGGCGTTGCTTTCCTAATTTATCATCACTGAGAGGGAAACCGTTTTTCTTTTCAGTATCGTAAACGTAGTAATGTGACTTTGAACTCCAGCGGTATATGGGTTCTGTCTCAGTTTGTATCAACAGTTTTTTTTCATCGGCGCTCCATTCATAGCCGTCTATTGTTTTTTCTATGCTGCCAAATATTTCTTTTGCAGAAACGATCACTCCTTCTTTTTCTCCTGTCTGGTAGCTGTATTTTACGATCTGTGTTCCAAATGCATCGCTTTCTTCCAGTTGGGTGTAGTACAGGCCGTCATTCATCGAGTTCAACCCGTCAACAAAAGAGGCGGAAAATTCTGCGCTATTCCAAATCAGTTCATTACTCAGTTTTTTTTGCGCAGCAGATGGAATAGCAATGATCAGCAATAGAAAAAAGAAGATCACAAGGCGGTATTGCATAATAGAGGAAGTAAAAAATAATGGCCGAATGTACAAAGCGACGATGAATGAGAGATTGTTTTAGGATGAGCGGAAAATGGGGGCTTTTTCAATCGGGGAAAAGATTGGAAATCAACAAGTCGTCAACAGGGCTTTTTCTTTTCCGTAGTGTTATCCATCTTTGCAGCCAATGGATACGACAAAACAACGACCGTCTCTTTCCGCTAAGTTTATTGCTGAACTCGAAGAGGTTTTTTCATCAGATACCCTGTTTTTTCATCCGGAAGAAATTGAAAAATTCAGCAGGGATCAAACCGAAGATCTTGTATTTCCCCCCGAAGTTGTTGTAAAACCAAACACTGTGGAGGAGGTTAGCAGGTTGATGCAATGCTGTAACCGGCACGGTGTTCCCGTTACTCCTGTAGCTGCGCGAACGGGGTTGAGCGGCGGAGCATTGTGCGTGAACGGCGGTGTTGCACTGAGTATGGAACGTTTCAACCGCATCCTTTCAATTGATGAAAACAATGGCCAGGTGCTCACAGAACCCGCAGTGATCACCCAGGTGCTGATGGAGGAGTGTGCGAAAAAGGGTTGGTACTATGCCCCGGATCCTGCTAGCCGCGGCTCGTGTTCAATTGGTGGAAACATTGCTGAAAACAGCGGTGGGCCACGTGCGGTAAAATATGGTGTAACAAAGGATTTTGTCCTGAATCTCGAAGTAGTTCTGCCATCGGGTAAAGTCATCTGGACCGGGGCAAATACTCTGAAAAATGCTACCGGTTACAACCTGACTCAACTGATGGTGGGAAGCGAAGGAACACTCGGGGTAATGACTAAAGCAGTATTGAAGTTGCTGCCGTTGCCGAAACACAACCTGCTGATGCTCGTTCCGTTTTCCTCTGCTGAAAAAGCTTGTGAAGCGGTAAGTGCTATTTTTAAAGCAGGAATCACACCCAGTGCGCTCGAATTTATGGAGCGTGATGCAATCATTCACACGCTGCAATACGTACCGGACGTGCAGTTGCCGGTAGGGCCGGACGTGCAGGCTCATCTGTTGGTAGAAGTAGATGGTAATCACCTTGAAATTTTAATGAAAGATTGCGAGCTTATTACAGAGGTATTAACGCAGTTCGATTGTGGGGAGATTCTTTTTGCCGAAGACAATGCCCAGAAGAATCAACTTTGGAAGCTCAGGCGCAAGGCCGGTGAAGCCGTAAAAGCACACTCGGTTTACAAAGAGGAAGATACGGTCGTTCCCAGGTATGAATTGCCACGCCTGCTGAAAGGAGTCAAAGTTATTGGAAAGAAATATGGATTTCGCTCTGTCTGTTACGGACATGCCGGAGACGGGAACTTGCACGTAAATATTCTGAAAGACGACCTGAGTGATGAAGAATGGACCAGCCAATTGCCTGAGGCGATTCGTGAAATATTTGAACTGACTGTTTCGCTGGGCGGCACACTAAGCGGTGAACACGGAATCGGCTGGGTGCAGAAGAACTATATGGATATTGCCTTTCCGCATCTGCAGATTGAACTCATGCATTCTATTAAGGCTATTTTTGACCCGAACAATATTCTTAATCCTGGAAAAATTTTCCCGGATAAAGTGACTGTTTAACTGGAGCCACCAACCATTTTGCGGAGGGATTTCCGGCAGGGGGGGCTAATATTATATCGTGCATCAGTAGTATAGAAAATCAATAATCTCATTCAGCAATGAAAAATGTATTCTTTTGTCTCTTTACCGCCGCAGTTCTTCTTGCGTTTTCATCGTGCAAACATTCTCCCGTTATTGTCGGGCAGTGGAATTTTCAACGTATTATCTTCGGAAAAGAATCCAGCGATACGATGTCGAATGTTATTCAACAACAAATGGAATTGGCGATGAAAGGCACCCGATTTGACTTTCGGGAGGGAGCCGCTGTGGTAAGAACGGCTCGCGGAAAGGAAGAAACCGGGACGTGGATGCTAGATGAAGAACATAAAAGGTTGACAACCAAAATTAACGATAAGACAAAGGAATTTGATGTGGTAGAATTGTCCGACTCACTGCTGGACCTCAGTTCTCCCATGGCAAAAAAAATAATTGTTCGTTTCAGACGTGAAAAATAGCAAGTCAAGCATAGGAATACCACTTTCGTAGAAAAATGGAGGCATACCAAATTTATGTGGTACCCGAATGTTAAAGTTTCATATATATTTGTCGTGTATTTAGGTAGTGTACCTAATTACACATAAAGAGTTAGTTGAGTTGAGCCGTCACGGCTCAAGACAATTACGATAGTTTTTAGTTTTTCAGTTTAAGCCATTAAGCCCCCGAATCGTCGGGGGCTTTTTGGTTTATGCCATATTTATTAAATGCTGTATTTATTTTTTTGCAATACCGTCTGGTAATAAAATAGCTGGCTTGTTTTAATTTGCAATATTGAGGGGCACACAACCCGTGTGTTATAGTATATGGAAAGACTGTAAAAAGCCAGAGCGCAAGGGAAAGAATCTACTGCGGTGAGGAGTTGACCATCATCATTCCTATGCATAGAGCCGCACAAGCAAAGGAGGCTGGGCGATCGCGCAAGGCTCTATTCTAAGCACCACGATAAAATAAATCGTAATGCTCAGAGCTACCGAACCTAAATGCAATTGCTATTCGCTCTAAAGCAGGACACAAATTTTCGTAAATTTGTCTGATGGTATAAAAAAGAGAAAAAATGAATTTATGATTGAACGGGATAAATTTGCCATCAGGGTGAAAAAGTTTGATTCCACCGGTAATGGTGGCAGATCAGCCAGAGGTCTTATAAATTTTTATAGGAATAGGTACCTCCTCATTTCGGGCACTGAGATTTTTTCAGAAATTCATAAAATATGCCTCTTCCTGCAAATTCTTCAATTTATTAAAAATGCAGGATATGGAATCTTATCGAATGAACAAAAGAGAGAATGTACTGGTGAGATAATCGGTCTATTAAATTAGCTTATTAAACTGTAATATGTCAAAGAAATGGAAATCAATAACAAAAAATTAAATTCTGTATCGGGTCGTCCGATAGCTGAAAATCAAAATGTGAAAACAGCCGGAAAACGAGGGCCTATGCTGTTAGAAGACTATTGGTTTTTGGAAAAATTAGCGCATTTTGACCGCGAAGTAATCCCCGAAAGGAGAATGCACGCTAAAGGTTCGGGAGCTTTTGGTACTTTTAAGGTGACTAACAATATCAGCCAATACACCAGAGCAGGATTGTTTAATCAAGTTGGAAAGGAAACAAAGGTGTTTGTACGCTTTTCTACCGTTGCCGGGGAGCGCGGTGCTGCGGATGCTGAACGCGATATCCGCGGTTTTGCAATTAAGTTTTATACCGAAGAGGGCAACTGGGATTTAGTAGGTAATAATACCCCTGTGTTTTTCTTACGCGACCCTTATCGCTTTCCCGACTTAAACAAAGCAGTGAAGCGGGATCCTAAAACCAATCTGAGAAGCGCCAATCATAATTGGGATTTTTGGACCTTATTACCGGAGGCCCTGCACCAAATTACTATTACAATGAGCGAGCGGGGTATTCCCAAATCGTATCGCCAGATGAATGGTTATGGGAGTCATACCTTTAGTTTGATTGATAAAGACAATAAAAGGGTATGGGTGAAATTTCATTTTAAAACCCAGCAAGGTATTCAAAATTTAAGTAATGAAGAAGCCGGAGCCATTATAGCTAAGGATAGAGAGAGTCACCAACGCGATTTATTCAATGCCATTGAGAAGGGCGATTTCCCCCGGTGGAATATGAAAATTCAAGTCATGACAGAGGAGCAGGCGAAAGTATGCTCCTTCAATCCTTTTGATTTGACAAAAGTTTGGCCTCATGGCGATTTTCCATTAATAGATGTTGGAGTACTGGAATTGAATCGCAATGCTGAAAACTATTTTGCGGATGTAGAACAAGCAGCGTTCAATCCCGCCAATGTTGTTCCGGGCATCGGCTTCTCACCCGATAAAATGTTACAGGCTCGGTTGTTTTCTTATGGCGATGCACAACGTTACCGCTTAGGTGTGAACCATTATCAGATTCCGGTGAATAAACCCCAATGCCCATTTCATAACCCGCACCGGGATGGGGCTATGCGGATTGACGGTAACGAAGGAAGTACCCTGCATTATTTTCCTAACAGCTATCATCAATGGGAAGAGCAGAAAGAATTTTCTGAACCGGGTTTGCTAATTGGTGATGAGGCCAATCATTTTGACTACAGAGAGGATGATAATGATTACTACACTCAACCGGGTAATTTATTCAGGATTATGAATGACCAGCAGAAGGAATTACTATTTAAGAATACTGCGGACGAAATAGGGGGAGCCGAATTGTTTATTCAGGAACGACATATTCAAAACTGCTACAATGCCGATCCTAACTATGGGGTGGGTGTTGCAAAAGCTTTAGGTCTGGATATTAAAAAAATTATCAAAGGAGAATTGGTATGAACATGATCAGTAACTTCTTATTCAAAAATGTGAGAAATGGCAGTGACGCTGGCCTGCTTATTACCAGACTCGTTGTCTGCCTTGCATTACTGTACGGTCACGGATTTGGTAAGCTATCTGTTATTTTTAGTGGAAGGGAAATTCAGTTTATGGATCCCATTGGAATAGGTGCGGAATTGTCTTTTTATATGGCTGCGTTTGCCGAAGGTATATGCGCCATATTTTTACTGGTTGGGCTGTTTTCACGTTTGACTTCCTTTGTATTAACGTTAAACTTTGTTGTGATTTTTTTCTTTCACGCATTTATTGCTAAAGATGCTTTTAATGGTATTGAACTGCCATTACTTTACTTATCATCATTCTGCCTATTAGCAATTACGGGAGCTGGGAAATTTTCCCTTGATTATTATTATTTTAAATCAAAAATTAAATAGAGAAATAAAGATTATGCAGTACACAGAAAATTTAACCGGAATTAAAATCAATGTCCAGGCGGTGGACATTACAGTGGAGGAAAGTGTAAAGGACACTATCAGAAAATCCATCGGGCGCCTAAGCCGGTACTATGATAAAATAGAATGGGTGGATGTGTATTTGGAAGATAAGAAGGAAAAATCCACTACCCCTAAGCAAGTGAGTATTCGCTTGGGCATTCCTGGCAATGATCCCTTTGCCTCCGAATATGGCGATAACTTCCATGCTTTATTGACCAGTGTGGAGGAAAAATTGCGCAGACAATTAGAAAAGAGATAATAGGAGGTACAGGTACCCTCTTCCGGTGGCAGAATGCAGAGAAGACATCCGAAAGCATGGTGCCAATAATTATTCATCCAATCAGAAATTTCAGGATATTTAATTTTCGATACCACATCTGTCCAAAACGTTCTTGAATTAAGGTAAAAAAAATGGAGTTGGTTCGGACGAATCCGGTATGTTTGAGTTATCTCACAAAAACAAACCAACTCCGGGATGAATATCACACTTTTCGCACAGATTTTCCAAAGAATTAGGAAGGATTCATTCAATAAAATTGTCGAGAACCATCAGGCA
>JADLBA010000189.1 GCA_020848015.1 Crocinitomicaceae bacterium
AGACCGATGAAGAATTGATGCAACAGATGAAATGGGAGCGCATTTCTTTTGAAACCCACTTAGAAAAAATAAAAATTGCATTGCTGTATGCACGAGAAAAGAGGACTCGTCCCAGACTGGATGATAAAGCGATCACCTCGTGGAATGCTATGATAATCAGGGCTTATGTGGAAGCATACAAAGCTTTTGGCAGGAAATATTTTCTGGAAACAGCTATTTCAACCGCAGGATCGCTGCTGAAACATTTCTGTCGTACCGATGATACATTGTGGCACACCTTTACCAAAGACAGGGCGGCAATTGATGGCTTTCTCGACGATTATGCATTCTCTATAGATGCGTTTATATCGTTACACGAAGTTACCGGAGAAGAAGGGTGGATAGCACAGGCACTGAAGTGGGCAGAGTTAGTCCACGAGAGGTTTTTTGATCCGGATTCCGGGCTTTATTGGTACACTTCTGAAAATGCACATGAACTTTTTGTTAGACAAAAAGAAACGGCAGACAATGTCATGCCGTCTTCCAACTCATCGCTGTGCAGGTCATTTTTCCTACTGTCCCGCATACTTGAAAATCCCTACTGGGAAGAGAGATCGCGGGAAATGCTTTCATATATGATTTCTTCGATGAGTTATGGAGCATCATGTTCTAACTGGCTGATGGCGCTATTAGCCCATACTTATCCTTTTCGCGAAATAGTAGTTACCGGCCCCGGAGCTATTACCGAGGCAGAGTTGTTGCAAAAGCATTTTTTGCCCAACACAATGATTATGGCATCAACAACCGAACGTTCATTGCCGCTTTTTCGCGACCGCTTTAGTGATACAACCGCCATTTATGTTTGCAGCGGGAAGAGTTGCAGTTTGCCGGTGACATCTGCCGCAGAGGTTTTACAAGAATTTGAGAAACAGAATGATATACGCCACACATAGAAGACTTGGGCTGATAATTTTTATATTGACAGTATTTGCACTTTTTTCTCCTTTATTGAGGGCACAGATCATTGACAACAGACTGGGCAATGCGTTTAAGGAAGAAATGTTTTTCAACCAGGAATTTCTCTGGCAGAACAAGATTAAAAATGCGACGGGGGTAGTCTCTATAAAACGCCCTAACCGCCCCATAGAGAGCAGACCCGATCTGGTTGTTTACCGGTTCAATGAGGTTGGTCTGTTACAGCAATTAGACAAAATTACATCGGTACTCGATCTTATTGATAGTCTTACGATCGAATATCACCGCAATATAAAAGGGGAGTTGGAGTATAAGAGTGAGGTGCGGAGAAGTGGATATCAGACCACCCGGTTTATTTATGACAAAGAAGGACGTCTTATCCGTCTTGACTTTGGAAAAAACGAAAATATTTCATCCGAAAAGTCGCGCTTAGAGCCTGGACAGATGATCAGTGTCAGTTCTGAAACCTTCACTTATATAGATGCAGGAACAAATGCTATCAGAAAAAGCAAGTACAATAATTACGGATTATTATATTCAAATGAAACGGTGACAAAGAGCGATCTGGGTTATATTACCTCTGATATTATAGAACTGGTGATGTCGAATAAGATTACGACACGTTCCTACACCTATAATGATAAGGGCTGGGTTAGTCAGGTAGAAACGACTGATAACCTCAGTAAAAATTCTACTACCGAAGTTTACAGTTATGACAATGTTGGAAACCTTGAAAAGATTGAATATTTCAATGGTACAACATTGTATGAAGAGTTGGATATCCTCTACACAGAGACTATGCTGATTGAGGCGATTCTGCGCAATGATCTTCAAACGCATGAGATTGTTATCACAAAATTCTCATACGATTTTTATAATTGATTCGTTGGGCTGATATGAAAAGACTGGTTTTCTTAGTTGCGATCCTAAGTTGCCTGCTGGCTGCCCCGTCACTTTATGCACAACGCACTAAAAAAAGACCACCCAAAGGAGAAAATGTGCAGACACCTGAAAGTGCCGTTGCAAAAAAAGAGGCCCAACGGGAGGCGATTATGGAAGATTACAAAATGCAAAAAAAGCATCTCAGGGAAATCCAAGATAAGGAAACGAGAAAAAGGATGAAAAGAAATTTGAAGCATTCCCGGAAGCAATCCTGGGGAAAGGATATTCCGTGGTACAAACGAGTCTTTAAGAAGAAAAAATTCTGATTCAGGGTTCTCCGGAGCTGTGAAGGGGGGAATTTTTTGTCGAATCTGTATTTAAGGTGTGATTATTTGCTAATGGGTGATTTTGAATTAATTAGCAGATTGGAAAGAACCTGCTTAACGTGATAAAAAAAAAGTTCACCACGAACCTGATGTTAAGAGGAGTTAAAACGTGAAGGAATTCATACTTTAGCGCCCGCTTGGCGAAAGCCGGTCAGACCATCAATTATTAACCAAGAAGTTATGCAGAGAAGATTTTACCTTCTTTTATTACTCGTTTTCCTTTCCTTTTCAGCAGCAGTTGCGCAGAACTCAGGTACTTTGAAGGGAAAAGTCACTGATAAGGACACGAAAGAACCGCTTCCGTTTGTGAATGTGATTCTTTTTCTGAACGGTACATTGGTAACCGGTGGTACTACTGATATAGATGGTGAATACACCATCAAGCCGATAGATCCGGGCACCTACGAGGTGCGCTTCCAGTTTGTCGGTTACCAACCTGTTTCTCAGACCAATGTGCCTATTCAAGCAGGAAAAATACAGTTTGTAAATCAGGAAATGAGTTCTGGTGTTGAGCTCGAGACCATTGAGATCGTGGAGTTTAAAGTTCCACTGATTGATAAAGACGGTGGTGCCTCCGGAGGTACTGTGACCCGTGAAGAAATTGCAAAAATGCCCGGAAGAGATGCGCTGGGTTTAGCCCAGACGGTTGCGGGGGTAAGCAGTGCCGGTACAGGTGGGGGAATCTCCATCAGGGGTGCGCGCACTAACTCAACTTGGGTGTACATTGATGGTATTAAAGTTCGCGGCTCCACTTCACTCCCCAAATCTGCAGTGGAGGAAATTTCTGTTATCACAGGTGGTATCCCCGCTAACATTGGAGATGCTACCGGAGGGGTTATCAATATTTCGCTCAGAAGTGCTTCATCGAAATATACAGGAGGAGTTGAAGTGATATCATCCGGTTTTAAAAGTGGAGAGACTGCTGTGGGGCTTGATCGGTATGGTTACAACCTCATCGAAGGATCTGCTTCCGGCCCTATTTTTTTTAAGAAAGATTCGGCGGGCAATAATGTGCGCCCGATTCTCGGCTTTTTTGTATCGGGTAACTATACCGATATTTTAGACCCAAGTGCTGCATTTGGGGGTGTTTACCGGATGAACGAAGATGCCCGCCAGGCGATACTCCAAAATCCACTTCGTCAGAATGTTCAGCCGGATGGTTCAGTAAACGGGGCACTTTACAATGCTGACTTTTTGAACAGCAGTAATTTTTCAAAGGTAAAAACCCGTTTGAATGTGCGTCGTAGGGCAGCTAATCTTGTGGCCAAGTTTGACGTAAATACTTCTGAGACCGTGACCCTGACTTTCGGTGGTACAGCGGCTTTCAGCCGAGACCATAATTTTGATTATGACAATATGCTGATGAACTGGGAAAACAATCAGGAGGAGACATCTCTTGACTGGAGGGCGTATGCAAAATTCTCACAACGCTTTAAAAACTCAGAAGAAGAAGGCACAGCCAACAATCTGAAAAATGTTTTCTACTCGATAATGGCCGATTATAGTTCCAGTTTTGACAGGGTGCAGGACGATACCCATAAAGATTCGTTTTTCCGGTATGGTCATGTGGGATACTTTGATATTACAAGGCGTCCGAGCTATACCATAGCCGGAGATGGGAGTTATTTCGAGCAAAGCGGCTGGCAGGATGTAAATGTGAATTTCCGGCCATCAGAATATAACCCTGATTTGGCTGCTATTACCAATCAGTTTTTTTCACTCTTTGAGACCAGTCCGTATGTCAATGAGGTGCTCAGTGGTGCAGATCCGATTATTACTGATGTGCAATTTTATGATTCCAATTTAAATAGCTTTATATCCGAAACCGCTGCGATCGGGAATGATCCATATTCTTCACTGTTCAATGTACAGGCGGGGAATGGTATGATCAATGGTCAGCAACCGTCGGATACATATTCTCTGTGGAGCTACATTGGCTCCCAGGGCAATAATTACAGTGTGGTTAATCAGAAGCAATTCAGGGTATCAGGAACTGGTTCTGCGGATATAAAAGACCACGCACTGCAGATTGGATTTGAATTTGAGCAGCGCCGCGATGCGGGTTATTTTCTTGCTCCAGTTGGTCTGTGGCAATTGGCTCGTCAATATACCAACTTCCATAACCAGGAATTGGATCGCGATAATGTCAGCTATTTTACTAATGAGTCAACGCTATATGCAAACTATGGCAACATCGTTGGCTCCGACCAGTTTGAATTTGATTATAACCTGCGCACGGCGCTGGGACTTAATCCAAATGGACCTGAGTTTATCAATACTGATGCTCTCAGTCCTGATTTTCTTTCTGTAGATATGTTTGGTGCCAGTGACCTGCTTAATTCGGGAAACAACTATGTTACCTATTATGGCTATGATCACAAGGGGCATAAACTCAACAAACGTCCTACCATTGATGATTTCTTCTCGCAGCGCTATAATCTGGGCAATATGAATAATTCTTATGCAAGCCGCTCAGTAGGTGCATTTGAGCCTATCTATATTTCAGGTTATGTAATGGATAAATTTGCGTTTGATGATCTAATTTTCAACGTAGGCTTGCGTGTGGATCGTTATGATGCCAACCAGTATGTACCGAAAGATCCTTATGTGATTAGCGAAGCATTCACCGCCGGCGAGGTTAATTTCGGAGATTTCAATACGTCGCGTCCGACCAATATCGGGGATGATTTTGTTGTGTATGTTGATGACCTGAAGAATCCGACATCAATTACAGGATATCGCGACGGAAGTGTATGGTACAATGCAGAAGGCCAGGAAGTGACCGACCCGCTGACTTCTGTTGCTTCGGGTGGAAAAGTAAACCCATTCCTCAAGGTGGATCCAGATGCTGAACTGACTGGTGGAGCGTTTAGAGAGTATAAGCCTGCGGTAAATTTTATGCCTCGCGTTGCATTCTCTTTCCCGATTTCAGAGGAAGCACTCTTTTTTGCTCACTACGATATTCTCACACAGCGTCCGACTACATCTAATCGTTTTAACCCGGTTGATTATCTCTATATGGAAAACAGGAATGTGCTGCTGAACAATCCTGATTTACGCCCTGAAAAGACTGTTGACTATGCGTTGGGATTCCAGCAGGTGCTTTCTCGTACCTCTTCTATTAAAGTAGAGGCATTTTATCGCGAGCTTCGCGATATGATACAGGTTCGCAGTTTTGTTGGAGCCTATCCGAGTACATACAGGGCTTTCGGCAATCTCGACTTTGGAACTGTAAAAGGGCTTACGCTTACTTATGATTTGCGCCGCACAGGTAACCTTTGGATGAAAACATCCTATACGCTTCAATTTGCCGATGGAACAGGCTCTACAACACAGTCTCAACTTGCGTTGATCAATGCAGGTCTCCCTAATCTGCGCACTGTATCCCCCTTCAATTACGATCAACGGCACCGTATTGTTACTACGGTTGATTATCGTTATGGAGGAGGCTCCGACTACAATGGTCCGGTATGGTTTGGCAAGCAGGTATTCCAGAATACGGGAATTAACTTAATAGGTAACTTAGGCTCTGGCACACCCTACACTCCTCAGGTGAATGCCACTCCAATTACAGGTGAAATTTCACCAACTACTGCGGGGTCCATCAATGGTGCCCGTCTTCCATGGCAGTTTACACTGGATGCTAACCTTGACCGCAATTTCACATTGCAGTTTGGTAAGGATGAGAACAAAAAGAAAACAGCTAATCTGAATGTGTATCTCTGGGTAACCAATTTGTTGAACACTCGGAACATTGTTGGCGTTTATCGTTACACCGGAGTACCGGATGATGATGGTTACCTCGCAGCAGCACAGTTCCAGTCGTTTATCAATGCACAAAACTCTCCGGAGGCATATCGCAATTATTACGGTATGTATGTGAATAACCCCTACAACCTTGGAGCTCCCCGTCAGATGAGACTGGGAATACGCCTTGATTTTTAATTGAAAGTTTTAAAGGAAATCAGACATAAACAATCGCGATAAGATGATTAAAATGTTGGGTAGAATAAACGTTATAGCACTCGCCCTTTTTTCTGTCAGCACGGCTTATGCTTATAAAAATGAGCCGGACAATCAGAATGATCAGCATCCTTCTGGA
>JADLBA010000190.1 GCA_020848015.1 Crocinitomicaceae bacterium
ATTCATCCGGCTCAATCTATTTGTGAAGATTGACCTCAAGAAATGGTTAGATAAACCATTTCTGGATGACGATGAAATAGATAAATTGGATTTACAATTGACTCTCTTCTGAAATAGAAGGGGGGGGGCTGATGTTGTAAAACCTACTTTTTGACCCGAAAAACCGCGTCAATTAAGGGGTCTATTTTCAAAAATCAAACGTTTTGGACAGGTGTGGTCCGACAAAATAAAATTATGCTTCTAATTATCTCTTGAAATGCCTCCCTTCTTTGTCTCCATTGGCAGCATATCGGCCTGATGCTTTGAGGATAGCTTTGAAAAGAACAAAATAATAATTCAGTTAATTGCAAAGCATTCAGGAAATACGGATATCTTTTACATTTAATTGGATGCTTGTCCTGTTTTTCCAGGTGTTATCTTCGATGGTATAGAGAATATCTGTTTTTTCTCCGCTTTGCAGAAGTGTTGCCCAATCGCCAAGATCAAAGCCTATACCGTCCATCGGTGTCTGCCGTCCATCTTGGGTGACGTGAAGTTTGAGGTGAGCTCCTGTATCGCCGACGGTACGAGTATAGCCTGCGTTTCTTACTCCTGATGAAAGAAATACCGGCTTCATATTTTCGGGGCCGAAGGGCGCGAACCGTTGAAGTATTCTAAAAAATTTTTCGTCAATATCTGCCAGTTGTATCTCTTCTTCGAATTCAATAGAAGGCTCCGGCAGCACCTCGCCGAGAGCCTTTTTTACTAGTTTGTCAAAACGATCCCTGAATGCAGAAAAATTTTCAGTGCGAAGTGACAGGCCGGCGGCCATGGTATGTCCCCCGAATTGTTCGAGCAAGTCGTGGCATTCACTGAGTATATCATACAGATCAACACCGTTGATGGAACGTGCGCTCCCAGTCATTTTTTCACCGGATGTCACCAGTACAATAGCGGGCTTATGGAACTCGTCCACTAAGCGTGAAGCGACGATCCCGACTACTCCCTTATGCCAGCCATCGCCGTTGACAACCGTCGAAAAGGAAGTGCGGTAAAAATCATCTCCGGAGATTAGTTGAACCGCCTCTTTTGTGATCAGTTTATCGAGTCCTTTCCGGGTGTCATTATTTTCTTCGAGAGCTTCACTGATATTTTTCGCGTCTTCTTCATTTGTTGTCAGCAGTAGTTCTACTGCTCTTTTCCCACTGAATATTCGACCGGCGGCATTGATACGCGGTGCAAGGATAAAAACGACATCGGTGATCGTCAACTTCTCCTTTTCAAATTTTGCCTGTCGGAGCATGGCCTGGATGCCGGGGCGCTTGAATGCCTCAATCCTTTTAAGCCCATGAAAAGCGAGGACTCTGTTTTCTCCTGACAATGGAACTATATCAGCTCCTATGGAAATCATCACAAGATCCAGCGCATCCATCAGAGGCGACTCATCGAGCATTTCTTTCCGGCAGAATGCCTGCAACATTTTAAAGCCTACCCCACAGCCACTCAGACCCTTGAAGGGGTAAGGACAATCTTCGCGTTTAGGGTCAAGTATTGCAAATGCGGGGGGCAGTTCGCCAGGGTTGTGATGATCACATACAATGACATCCATCCCATATTCGCCGGCCTTGGCTATGCGGATGCCGTCTTTGATACCGCAATCGAGCGTAATAATCAATGATACCGCATTGGCTTTAGCCCACTCTACCCCGTCCATCGAGAATCCATAACCCTCTTTGTAACGATCGGGGATATAGTATTCGCAATTCATTCCGAGGCTTTTCAGGAAAGAATAAACCAAGGTGACAGCAGTGGTTCCGTCAACATCATAATCTCCGTAGATCAACACCTTTTCTTTCTGTCTCATTGCTGAAGATAAGCGACTGACCGCTTTGTCCATATCTTTCATCAGAAACGGATCATGGAGATTTTCAAGGATCGGGTTAAAAAAATCCCTGGCCTCTTCAAATGTTTTGATCCCACGCTTTATCAGCAATGAAGCCAAGAGAGGATGTATGTTTAACTTCTTGGCAAGAGTCTCTTTTTCAGGTATTTGCGTGTCGGATATATTTTTCCAGTATGTTCCCATTTCAAGTGCGTAGTTATTTCAAATAATTTTATCACAAGGCCTCTTTTCGAAAATTTCGAAGTCTATAGTGAGGTTAACGCAACCCCGCAGCGGTCTTAATAGTCTTTCCACGTATATTTGACACCTGTATAAAATTTATACACCAGATGAAACTGCGCAATTTCGTGTTTTTGTTCCTCGGGGTTTTTGCTGCCTCGTTTTTCATGGCAAGTTGTCTGAACGAGGACAATAAGATACCTCCCAATTGCTACGACGGTATAAAAAACAACGGTGAGCAGATGATTGACTGTGGTGGCCCCTGCGAGGAGTGTAACCACTGCCTGAATGGCGTTTGGGATCCTTGGGAAGGGGAGACCTGCGTGGACTGCGGTGGTGAATGCGGCCCCTGTACACCCTGTGACGACTGTATCCAGAACAACAGTGAAGTGGGAATTGACTGTGGCGGCGACTGTGGCCCCTGTGCAGATCTTTGTGGTGACGGGCTTCTCAACGGAACAGAAGAAGAGATTGACTGCGGGGGGCAGTATTGTCCGCCCTGTCCGACCTGTACCGATATGGTGATGAACGGCAGTGAGATCGGTATTGACTGTGGTGGCTCCGAATGTGTCCCCTGTCAGACCGATGGAAATTGCACCAACCTGATCCGGGATGGAAATGAATTTTGGATTGACTGTGGCGGAAGCACTTGTCCTGCTTGTGATACCATTATGCAGTGGACAGCCAACGGAGTTCAGCATGTTGTACTCCAAGATATGATCTCTTTCGATTTCGATGGGACTTTAGCGGTTTCCGGTACCAGTCTGCAGGAAGGAACTCTTGCCCTCAACCTGGAAGAGCCGGCAGGTGGGTGGAATGACGGTGCAAACTCTACACTGAATGATCAAGATGTACTTACCTACCTGACGTATTCAAACAACGTCATTGGAGTTTCTTACGGGTCTATTATCTCAGGGGCTTCAATTACCGTCAATGTGGTGCGCTTCCGCTCCACGCCTTCTCCAGGACTTATTCGCCTTACCTTCTCCGGCACTGTGAAATCTGCCGATGGCACCGGGACGGTCAATATCACCAACGGATTAATCATGGTTCCGTTGCAATAATTAAATAGAAGAAAACAGAAAGGGCTGTCCTGGTTATTGGTGACAGCCCTTTTTATTTTATGGTATCGGTCATTTCTTCTTCCAAACGGCATGTAGGTATCCGCCACTCTCTTTCAGTCTCATGTGTGCTTTGTAAGCTTTTTCCTGCGCGATAATGTTGAAATTATCCAACCACTTCGAGTAATCGCCAAAGGCAATCGGTGTATGAACACGGTGTGTTTCTTTACCATGTTCTGCCTGCAACAGGTAAACATTGCCCGCCCCGTTTTTGATATAGGACAAATAATTTCTTACAACCGCCGGCTCCATTTCACCAAAACTCGCAGCATTCCAAAACAGGTCAAAACTGTAGCTGCTGAGAAGCGGCATTTGCCAGTTGCCGAAAAAATGAACCTTTCCTTTTTCTATCTTGCTAAGGTCAGTCCATTCAATACATTTTTCCGATGATACCAGTGCATCTTTTCCAAGGGCGAGCCCCAGGTATGTTTCGCAGATGTATAATTGAGAAGGGAGGTCGAAGCAGAGAATGGTCATTCCGGGATAGAGTTTTTTCAAAATCTCTACCTGATGCCCCGATCCGCTACCAAGTTCCACAATGATTTCATCGCCACGAAAATTCATCACTTTATTTACAAAACAATAGCGGATATAATAGCTCAGAAAGGGTATGCTGTATGGTTTACCATTGAAATAAAAAAGATCGCCGGGGCTGCCTTCGGTACACACGCCGATATCGGCAATGGAGCGCGATCCGGTATATTTTCCATATATATCGCAATGTCTGTAGGCCATTTCTCGGGTGTCATCAATATCGAGAGAGTAGGGAATAAGGCTGACATCGCGCACAATGAATTGTCGCAGGGCATGGAGCGAGAGTCTGAATCGCAACGGCCATGAGCCTACTTTTTTAAAAACATATTCGTTGAAACCAAAAGTGCCGAGAATGGGGTGTTTGCCGGAGCGAAAATCCTTCAGGTTCACATTGCGCAGCGTTTCCAAAATGGGCTTTTTATAGGCATTCCAATACGATGTAGCCTGAAATTCTGCGGGGGCAGACTCATACTTTTCAACCAGTTTGTCTAAATGCGCTCGTTCACTCATAATGAATTTATTTTAACGAAGGAGCAAATATACCGGTTTTGCTACGGGCCTTATGCGTGTAATAGTTGAATAACCCAAAGATTCAGTTTTGAGGGCAGCAGTTTTTATTCCTTCTTTTCAGTGAAAAAACGGATCGCCCTGTCTTGGTAAAATGAGTAGTTATCGCACTACCATCCTTTCCGTTCTTCTTTCATTGCCTGCTGTAATTTCTGCAGTATAAATGCCCGCAGTGAGGTCATGGGAAATATCTACTACCGATTCTCCGGGAGATGCGTTGTATTGGTTAACGTAAACAAGTTTGCCGACAGTATCTGTTATTTTAAGTTGGACGGCTATACCGGCTGCAGACGACAAGCGCATCCTGACGGAGCCATTGGATGGGTTGGGATAAAAAGAAACAGAAAACTCATGAGCAGTCATTTCAACCACACCGTTGAGGATAACAGTGAGCGGCTGAGATTCAACTGCGGGGCATTCCGTAAACTGGCGCACAGAAAGAGAATAATCGCCATTAGCAGTGGCAGAATAATCTGGTGAGGTAGCACCTTCTATTTCACTTCCATCCAGATACCACTGATAGCTAATCCCCGCATCAACGGCGTGCAAAGCACCATTGTTGTTGGTGAAAAGAGGTTCCCATTTTGTCAGATTTGAAAAGCGAATGAAACAGGGAAAGAGAACGCTGTCAATAAAGGCATTCCGGTTGTGTTGCTGGCTCTGGATATATTCGTTACGGGCTTTTTCGTAATTGTCGGGAAGATCCTGAAAATGCCATTTTTTAAGAAGAAGTTCATCCTGTCCATAAGGAATAATCAGGGAAATCTGCTCAGGCAGACTGAAATCTTCCCCCGCCTTATTGTTTTTTAGCGCATGGTACATTACTGCGCGGGCTACATCTCCTTTGAACGTATTGCGTGGTTCATAAACATTTTGCCCAATACTGTTTTCACCATAGGCAGTTTCTAGGTAAGTCGAAGTGGGATCTGTCACGTCCCCGTATGGATAATTGCTGCGAACGGCATTGCATTCTACCTGCAATACTGGAAATAAATTGTGCAGATCTGAAACCTCCGGGCGGTCTTCAAAATCCGACTCAAAGTAAGTGGGCATCCACGATTGCGGATAGGAGTGCTCACGGCTTAATGTACCTAAGCCCGAACCACTCCACCACTGAAATCCGGCAGGGTAAACGTAGTTCTCTCCAGAGTATTCACATTCTACTGCATTCATTGCAACACCTGCAATGGCGGTATCCTTAACGTAGAAATTATTGATCAGTGTGCTGATATAGTTAGAATAAAAAATCTGTGAATAGTTTGAGGGATTCAATGCATCGTTCAATTGATCCACAAAATCAGGGTTATTGTGGTTTACTCCATTGTAAAATGTACCGGGGTTAGAAGCAGAAGTTGTCACCGTCCCGGTAAGCGGAGAGTTGGTGAGGTAATTTTCATACCCAGACGGGCCATTGAATGAATAAATGGCAAAGTGATAAGCGGTACCGGCTTCTACACTTCGGGCATTAAACGAACCAGCGCTCCCTGAATAGACAACCTGTGATGAGCCAATCCATTCGCCTTTCGCATAGCTTGTTCCATCTATGGGAGTACTTGCCACACTACTGCCCTTACGGCGGAGTATCAAATATTTTTCTGCTGCAGGAGAACCGTTAGAGAAACTCACGTTGTAATCCCACGAAACGAGGTTGGGAAAAGTGAGGTTGGTGGCCTGTGCTGTGGGCTCAGTAGCGAGACTACCTGCAACGGCGTATATATTGATGACATATACCCCTTCTGACGAATCATCGCTGGTGATGGAAATGGTGCAGAAGCGCGATCCCGAACCATTGTTGGTGAAGTTCAGGGTAAATGATCCGGTTGAGTTTGCGCTTACAGTAGGTGGGAAAGATGGGATATCGAATTCGCCGGCATCGGAACCACTGATAACCACACTACTGATATTGAGTGTATTTACAAGTCCGAGGTTTTCAATGGTAAAAACGGTTGAAACAGCATTTCCCACACTGTAGGTAAATCCACTGGGGATATTGTTTCCTCCCTGAGAAATATTGATTTCCTGCTCCGGTCCGGCAGTGGGAATGGCGACCGATATTTCATCAAGAGCTACATGATGACCACTGACTTTATTGGTAAAATAAAACCGGATATAACGTGTGGTAGAAAGAGGATTATCAGTAAACTGAACATAAGGAGAAGAAGTATTCATCGCAGCATCTACAAAGCTGTGCAGAGGAGTATAGTTAACACCGTCTGCCGATTGCTGAACTGTAAAAGTGCCCTGCCATGTTCCGCCTGAATTTTGTCCTTTTAGATAATAACTGAGTGCTCCGGGTTCTTCGGCGAACTGTACGAGTACGTAGTCGGAGGTAGCATCGAGCCGGCAGGCTTGTCCTGTCTGACCGGTGAGGTAGCGCGTGTTGCTCGCTCCCAGCGACTCTGACCACCCTTCGGGAGCAGCCACATCAAAATTCCATGCAGTTGGAAGGATCGCCTGTCCGAAAATGGTGGGCGACCAAATGATCGGCAGAGCGATCATGCAAATCCGGGTAAACACATTCATTTGTTTCATTATTAAAAACGGTATAAAAATCTTTTATAAATCATTGTTGTCCGGCAAAAATAATTAGGGGAAGTTTTTAAGGCTTCCCCTTTTTTAAATAGTTTGTAAGTTACCAAACCTACGAACTATTATGAACCACAGTACAAATTATTTCGGACAGCACCCTTCCTAAAGGAGTATTACAAAAACTATTTCTGCTGGACGCTACTGTTTTCGGTCTTTTCAAAGCTATTCTCAAAACATCAGGCCGATATGCTGCCATTGCATTATTATATTAATACCGATGGAAGATAGAATTGTTCTTTAAAAAGCTAAAGCAAAATTTCCCGTTGAAATACTTTGTAGGGGATAATCGAAATGCTATTGAAATACAGATATGGTGTGCTTTAATTGCCCTATTGTTATTGAGTGCTATTCACCACCAGCACCGCTCTAAAATGACCCCTTAGTGTGTTTGTTATTGTACTGAGGGTGCATTTATTCAATTACATCTAAAAACATTACCTTCGTGCCATGACACATCAAGCAGAATTAATTCCAACTGAAAGACAAATCTTGCACAGCCGACTGGCTGACAGGTTGGAAACTGCATATCATCTAAATCGCAAAGTAGTTAGTTTTCAGGCAAACAAGGACGAACCAATTTATCGTTGGTTCAAGTATAAAGAGGGCTTTTCATCCACACTTGTAAAATACTTTTTGACTGAATACGGCAACAAAGCGGGCAAACTTTTAGACCCATTTGCAGGAGCAGGGACGACACTTTTTGCAGGACAAGAACTCGGTTGGGAAAGTTACGGAGTTGAAATTCTTCCTGTTGGCGTTTTTGTTATGCAGACAATGGAAGCGCTTAACGGCATTGACATTAATAAACTCCGTTCAACTGTTAAAAACCTTTGGACGGAGCTTGCAAAAATCGAGAACTACGATAATCATATCAACCACATCACTATAACAAAAGATGCTTTTTCTGACGAAACGGAAATTCTTCTAAACAAATTTTTGAGCTACTGCTCAAAACTCAAAGACAAAAAGCAGCAAACTATTCTACGGTTTGCTGCTTTTTCTGTTTTAGAAGAAATCAGTTTTACCAGAAAAGACGGACAGTATTTGCGTTGGGATTATCGCTCAAAAAGAAACCTGCCGGGAAAACCGTTTGACATTGGGAAAATTTACTCGTTTGAGGAAGCAATGAATAAAAAACTTTCTCAAATAATTTCCGATTTATCCGGCAACACGACAACCAATTTATTTGATGAATTAGAAGACAAACCTTCAGTTCAATATCCTGTAAGGATTATTGAAGGTTCGTGTTTGGAAGAACTGCCAAAAATTGAAGATGAGTTTTTTGATTTCATTGTAACATCACCGCCATACTGCAATCGGTATGATTACACAAGAACATACGCACTGGAATTAGTTTTTCTCGGTAACGACAATGACCAAGTTCGCAACCTACGGCAGGCGATGCTATCATGCACAGTTGAGAACAAAGAGAAAGTTGAACATCTGAAACAATTTTATTC
>JADLBA010000191.1 GCA_020848015.1 Crocinitomicaceae bacterium
GTTGCCGTGTTCAACGAGCTGGATTGTCGTCCTGAAATTGCTTTGAATAATGAAGTAAATCCCTGAAAGAATACCGATAGCAACTCCAACCAGCAGGTCGCTGAGCATAATTGCTACAATGGTAATGACGAAGGGGAGAAATTGAGACAGCCCTTTTTTATACATTGAAAAATAGAGTGCAGGACTTGTCAACTTGTATCCAACAAAGATTAGCACCGCAGCAAGCGAAGTGAGAGGAATCTTATTGAGCAGGGATGGAATAAAGTAAACACAGACAAGAAGAAGAGCACCATGAAATACTGCTGACCATTTTGATTGTGCGCCTGCACCAACGTTTGCCGAACTTCGTACAATTACAGATGTAACAGGAAGTCCGCCCAATAGTCCTGAAAAAATATTGCCAGCACCTTGTGCAATGAGCTCTCGATTAGGCGGAGAAACTCTTTTTTTCGGGTCCAGTTTATCTACCGCCTCAATACCGAGCAAGGTTTCAATACTGGCGATGGCCGCTATTGTAATGGCAGTAAACCAGACTTTTGGATGCAAGAGGTATTGAAAATCGGGCAGTCTGAAAAAGCCGAGAAACTCATTAAAGTTGCCTGATACCGGAATATTGACCGTATGATTCGGGCCAAGTGCATAGCCCGGTGCATATCGAAGAAACATTTCGTTAATAAATATGCCTGCAAATACAACGACCAGCGATCCGGGAACTATCCGGGTTAGCTTCAATTGCTTCATCCCATTTGTTTGCCATAGCAACAGGCTGCCAATGGAGAATAAGCCAATCAAAATGGCTCTGGCAGAGGGATGAAGAAAAGCCCCGGCTACCTCTGTGAATGTGTTTTGTCCGTCATTTTGCGAAAACGTTTCGTCGCCCTCAAAGTTTGTATCACAGCCAAGAAAGTGTGGAAGTTGTTTCATTATCAGAATCAGACCAATAGCAGCGAGCATTCCCTTGATCACCGAAGAAGGAACAAACTCGCTCATAGAACCGGCTCTTATTTTTCCGAGAATAATCTGGAAAAAACCGGCTATGACAACGGAAAGGAGAAAGGCTCCGTAGGAGGGCAGATCTGCAATAGCAGCGGCCACAACTACTGTAAGGCCGGCAGCAGGGCCACTGACGCTCAATGATGAGCCGCTGATCAAGCCGACAACAATACCTCCAACGATTCCGGCAACAAGCCCCGCCATTGGGTCGGCTCCCGAACCGATGGCGATACCCATACAAAGAGGGAGAGCAACAAGGAATACAACCAGCGAAGCTGACAGATCAGCCTGCAATGAACCAATAAATCGCTTCACTTTTTTTATATTAGTTTAGTGTTCCAATAGGAAAGTTGCGAAGAAAAGAAATTAATAAATTTCAATGTCGTTAAAAAATAAAAAAGTTCACGACCTAAGTACCCACCTTCCGCCAGAGAAATAGCAACGGTGATATAGGGGGAACGATCATTTATTTAGAATAGGGAATCTTCTTACTATGCTTTTCTATCCGCCATCCATTATATCGCTTTCCTGGTTATTGTTTTTCCGGCGGAAGAGAGAGGCATCTGATTTACCAAACTTCCAGGACAAAGTAAAGCGCCAGAACTGTGGGTCGCGCCTGCGTGAAATGTCCTGTGTAAAATAGAGAGATTCACTGTGCGTGTTATTGAGTTGTGTTCTAAAGATGTCTTTGAAAGAGAGTGAAGCGGTGAGATTTTTTTCTTTGAGAAAATCTTTCTTCAGCGACACATCAATACTGTAAACAGGATCTATGTAACCCTGAACAGTATTGTTAGAACCACCCCATCCGCCACCACCTCCTGGCCCTCCTCCTCCTCCGCGTGAACCTCCGTCTGGTTTAAGTGAGCGCCGGCTGGAGTATTCAGTCATGATTTGTAAAGAGGAATTTTTGGGGAGCCTGAAGCCGGCATTTATTTTTGCTGACCAACTGGAAAAATTATTTTTCAGTTTCGATTCAATATTGCTTCCATTGATGGATGAGTTGTAAAGATTCAGGTTGGAGGTTAGATCAAACCATTTTGTCAGTGTATTTTTTGAAACAAGTTCCAGACCGTAAGAAGAACTCGACTGTGCGTTGGCATAAGTGGTGATGATCACCTCTTCACCCATCAGGGAATTGAATTCCCTTTCCTGGTCCCGCACGGTCAGATTGGTTTGGTAGCGGGCATACAACGATGCGATAAATGTGTTTTTTTTCGTGATCGTATTCTGGTATGAAAGTTCACCCATATAGGTGAACTCAGGTTTCAGCGCAGGGTTCCCGCGGGTAACATTCAGCGAGTCTGAATAATCGGTAAACGGGTTAAGTTCCATAAACGAAGGACGCGAAATCTTGCGGTTAACCGACACCTGCAAATCCTGTTTTTCATTTAATATTCTTGTAATATAAAGTGAGGGAAAAAGGCTTAGCGGATAGCTGTTTCTGAAAGAAACGGCGGTGTCTTTCAATGCTGCCCTGTAATCACTGCTTTCAATGCGAAGCCCGGCCTGAACTTTCCATTTATTAAAATCATGGCCATAATTTCCGTAGGCGGCATATATATATTCGCTGTATTCATAATTTGTCTTCAATTGTAATAGGGGCACATATTCCCCGGTCGTATTGTCTTTGCGGGAATTGGAAAACGCGCTGTCATAATTGCGCACCGACATTCTGGCACCGAGTTCAAGCCGGGTTTTATCGCTGATTTTCCCTGTGTAATCTACCTGCGAAGTCACTATGCTCTGCACGGTATTACCTTCCTGCTGCAGGATAGATGGTTCGCGGTTATTGTAAATATTGTTGTAATCTCCCCTGATTCTGCTGGAGACCGCGCTGTAATTAATATCTGCGGTCAGTTCATTTCCTTCTTTTGAAAACAGGTGTTTATAGAGCAGGCTGGATGTAGCATTCTGCCAGTTTCTTTCAGTGTAGCTGGTGCGATAATACTGCCCTTGTTCGCCCGAAACTCCTGTCAATGTATCGGTATGAACTTCAATAAGGTCTTCGGGATTAAAACTTCCCCGGTGAAAAGACTGAGACAATGTGAATGTATTGCGATTGTCCA
>JADLBA010000192.1 GCA_020848015.1 Crocinitomicaceae bacterium
ATCATCATTGGTTGTCACCAGCTCTTCGCAGTCTGCATTGGTCGCACTGACCTATCAGGGCGAAATTGTGGCAACCGGTCTGATACAGGGGGGAACATGTACGCTCACTTTTTCAGCACTTAATGTTTCAGGCAACTTACTGCTGACACTGACAAATTTCAATACTATTCCCTACCAGGCTGCCATTCCGGTACAGCCGCTTACTGGTGCCACTATCGTTGAAAATGCCCATGCTTTCCACGATTTGTCAGGCGGAAATAATAATGGTCAGGCCGATTACTCTGAAACCATTGCAGTAGATATTACATTACAAAATACCGGTAACATTACCGCAACCAACGTTACAGGTGTGCTAACCTCCGGCGATCAATATGTCAGCATTGTGGACGGTACTCACAACTTCGGCAACATTGCTGCGGGAGTCAATATCAATGGTTCCGGAGCCTTCACTTTCCTTGTGGACAATGTTGTTCCAGATCAGCATATTGCAGAATTTACCGTGACCTATTCTGATAACTCAGGTAATACCTGGACATCTACTTTTGAAGTAACATTGAATGCGCCAGTTCTTTCCTGTACCGGAAACTATGCGATCAATGACGGCAACAACGGCAGACTCGATAGTGGGGACAATGCAACTGTTGTTATTTCAGTTGTTAATAACGGACATGCAGCAACATCCGCCAACACATCGGCAACACTTTCATCCACCTCATCCTATATCACTATCAGTGGCTCCCCCGATCTTTTGGGTACTCTGGCTCCGGGTGCCACTGTACAGGCAAGCTTCCAGATACTGGTTAGCGGGGCAACTCCCACTGCCGAAACAGCAGGTTTTGATTTTGATCTTACTGCCAACTACTACGCAACCGAATGTTCATTCGAAGAAGTCGTGAACCAGATCATGGAGGATTGGGAAACAGGAGATGCCAGCCAGTTTAACTGGCAATTTTCCGGAAATTCAGATTGGTTTGTAACAAGTACCAATCCCTTTGAAGGCAATTTTTGTATGCAGAGCGGTGATATCGGAAACAATCAGTCAACTACCCTTGAAATCATTGCTGATTTCACCGAAGATGGAACGGTTTCTTTTGCACGTAAAACCAGTTGTGAAAGTAGCTATGATTTTCTTAAATTCAGAATTAATGGTGTAAATGTAGGAAGCTGGTCGGGTGAACAGGCTTGGGATGTCGTCTCATTTCCTGTAAGCTCCGGCTCACAGACTCTCACCTGGGTCTATTTAAAAGACGATGTCGCCTCTTTTGGAACCGATGCTGCCTGGATAGATGATATCACGCTGCCTGCTTATGAATCTCTCAGCATTACGGAAGCGCCATCAAATAGAAATATACCATTTATTTTTCCGAATCCTGTTTCTGATAAAGCGTGGATCAATATTCATCCGGCACAAAGTTCCAATATCAATATTTCCCTGATTGATTATACAGGACGAATAGTACGAATGCTTCCAAAGGGGTTTGTTTCCGCAGGGAAACAACGAATGGAGATTGATTTGACAGGACTTGCTTCCGGCACCTATTTCATTCAGGTTCAGATGGGTGAAGAACGATTATCAGAAAAGATAATCAAGCATTAATACTTCAAAAAAAGATAAAAAATATTTTCTCTTTTATTATTACCGGCATTTACTTTTGCCGGCATATTTTTGACCATTACCTTAACTGAAATCAACCATGAAAAAAGCTATCTTATCATTTTTCATTTCTCATCTCCTTATTTTCATCACTGCTGAAGTCAATGCTCAGGGAGTAGGTATCAATCCAAATGGAAATCAGCCTGATCCTTCGGCTGCCCTTGATATTGCCGCTTCTGATAAAGGGTTGTTGATCCCACGACTTACAACAGCGCAAAGAGATGCTATTGGGGCACCCGCGATCGGCCTGCAGATTTTCAATATTGACACCAATTGTTTTAATTTCTGGGATGGTCAAACCTGGAGAAAGTCATGCTACGAATGCGACTTTGAAACGCCCTCCATTGGAAATAATGGTCCCATTTGCGAAGGTCTGACACTTCAGCTTACCTGCACTTCAATACCCGGAGCTACCTACCAATGGTCGGGGCCGAATAGCTTTAGCAGTAGCCTGCAGAACCCATCCATCACAAGTGCAGGGGCATCTGCCAGTGGTGTTTATTCCCTTTTGGTAACTGTAAACAACTGTACCGCTAATGCCGTTACCACTAACGCGACTGTCAATGCCCTGCCTCAAACTCCGATAGCTGACAGCAACAGTCCGAGATGTGCTGGCTCAACTCTCAACCTTACAGCGAATAATATTGTGGGAGCATCCTATATCTGGACAGGCCCCAATGATTTCGCTTCTACTGCACAGAATCCGTCTGTCAATGATATTCAGTCCGCGGGAGCAGGAGACTACCATGTACAGGTAAGTGTGAACGGTTGTGTTTCTGCCTCCGATACTGAAACAGTTGACGTAAATGCAAATCCCGTTTCCCCCTCTGTTGGAAGCAATACACCTGTTTGTATCGGAAATACATTAAACCTGACTGCCTCATCTCTTGCAGGAGCATCATACAATTGGACTGGCCCCCATGGTTTTTCTGATACAGCGCAAAATCCAACGCTTGCATCCGTTACAAACGATGCTGATGGTCTATACACTGTAGTGCTTACCGACTCGAACGGATGTTCGGCTACTCCCGCTTCCACTAATGTAACAATCAATTCCTCTATACCTTCGTCACCTGTTGTTGGCAGTAATAGCCCCGTCTGTGAAAACTCCACACTCAATCTTACAGCAAGTACTATCTCTGGTGCTACCTATAATTGGACAGGCCCCAATGGTTTTAACAGCACGACCCAAAATCCTTCTATTCCAAGCATTACAGTAGGTGGCGCAGGTAACTACAGTGTTACGGCATCTATAAATGGTTGTACGTCTTCAGCAAGTTTTGCGAATATTATTGTCAATGCCGCTAGTTCCGGCTCACAGACTTTTGACTACAGTGGCAGCATAGTGACATGGTCGGTTCCAGTGTGCATCAGTGAAGTTAATATTGAAGTATGGGGAGCACAAGGAGGAAATGCGGGCGGTCAACAAGGAGGAAAAGGAGCGCGAATGAAAGGAGATTTTTCAGTTACTGCCGGGCAGCAATTGAAAATTCTTGTCGGCCAACAAGGCACTGCGGCAATAGATAACGAGTCTCAGGCGGGAGGTAGTGGCGGTGGTGGAAGTTTTGTTGCAACGTCAACTGATACGCCACTCATTGTTGCAGGTGGTGGTGGCGGTGCGATTAGCTATAACTCTCCATCTCAGGGAGGCAATGCGCCGACTACAGAAAGCGGCATTACGGGCGGAGGAAATGATGGAGGAGCGGGTGGAACCAGTGGGAACGGCGGAAGCAAATTCTCATGGAGCGGCTGGCATGGAGGGACTGGCGGAGCGGGCTTTTATGGGGATGGTGTCGGAATGTCTGGCGGGAATATATCCTTTGGAACCCCCATGTCCTCTGGAACATCATTTGTAAATGGTGGAGCGGGAGGAAATGGCGGATCCAATGGCCGCAATGGCGGTTTTGGAGGTGGTGGGGCTTCCGGATTTACTGGTGGGGGCGGGGGAGGTTATTCCGGCGGCGGCGGCGGCGGATTTCAGGGGTCTCTTTCTTACTGTGGTGGCGGCGGCGGGTCATTTAACTCTGGCTCTAATCCCGACAACACGTCGGGTGTAAAAACTGGAAATGGGCAGATAATTATTTCATGGTAACGGGAAAAAAAGTGGAGAAAAGGGTTCAACGTACTCCCGAATATTCTCTCCAGACCTTCCAACCAAGCGAGTTTCATGTAAAATGAACCACGGCCCGTCTGGGAGTAAATTGTTTTCTCTTTTGTATAGCTTCGTAAACTTACTCCTGACTTATAACGAAAATAGCTACGTCAACTACATCACGAGTTTGAGTTTCAGTTTTAACTCTTCGATTTGGAGTGTATTAAGTGAGTAAAGTTTATGCAGCAGCCTTCTGTTGTCAACGACTCATATTTGGTTGATTTTTAACCATAATTTACAT
>JADLBA010000193.1 GCA_020848015.1 Crocinitomicaceae bacterium
TACTTCATCCAATTTCAGAACTTCAATTTTTAAGAGATACATTCCTATCAAGTTATACCGAAGGCAAAAAGAAAAATCAGTTTACCAAAGTTCAAATGAACATTGAAGCTGATAGAATATTGCTGAAATATTTTAGTGACAACCTTGCAACAGTTGAAAGTTGGTTCAATGTAATCTTACCAAGTCAAAAAAGTCTTACAATACTGAAAGACGAATTGGAAGAACTGAAAAATAAGAATTGGCAAAACATACTAATATGAGTGCAGGAAGAAACATAAATACACTAAGTCAAAGTTGGGGAACACCCCATAAATATGTTAATGCTGTCAAAGAAGTATTTGGCGGAGATATTGACTTAGACCCATGTTCAAACGAGTATTCGGTAGTAAATGCTCAAACTGAGTATCGTTTACCAAGGCAAGACGGATTAAAAGAAAGTTGGAATTATCCGACCATTTACGTTAATCCACCTTATGGGATTGACAAAGAACGTGGGACAACAATAAAAAATTGGCTTGCTAAATGTGCTTATGCAAACGAAGAATACAATTCGGAAGTTTTAGCACTTGTTCCGATTGCTGCAAATACAGCCCATTGGAAAAAATATGTATTTACCAAAGCTAAGTCCATCTGTTTTTTATATGACACAAGACTACGTTTTTTAGAGAACGGACAAGACACAGGCAAAGGAGCACCAATGGCTTGTGCTATGATTTACTGGGGTAACAATCAAAGTAAATTTTACGAAGTTTTTATTGAGCATGGAGCAGTTGTGGACATATCAAATCTAATTGGAGAAAAAATTGGTACAGACAGAAAAAAATATGAACTATTCCATTGACGACAGAAAATAAGAACTGCCAACAACAGATAAGGTTTCGTCGCGGCGGAACGACGCACGATGAAACCGGTGTTGCACGGAACCGTGTCATCTATCCCGATTTTTCTATTATGGGTTTTTCGTTGAATTGTTTGTCTCCGGCGGAGAATATGTGACTCCTCCTGAAAAAAGAGGAGGAAAGTTCCCCCTCACTCTTTTTGCAGATTAGCATTATTCGATCCTAAACTAATGAAATAACACTGTTTGACAGGCTTGATCGCTTTTGTCCGCAATACCTTCTAATTGCCAAATCATCCAAAAAAAGTTACCAGCACAAAAAAGAAACAGCCGATCATTGCATAAAATACAAAGGGCGCTATCAGAGATACTCTGTAATTACTGAACCAGAAGCCGGCAATAAAAGACAGGGGAACAACGATGATACTTTCATTCCAGAGACCCGTCAAAAAGTATCCCGCAATGGCAGAGGCAATTGCTGAAAGACTAAAAATAAAAAATATGGCTTTTACATTGCGCGCCTTATTTGAGTTGCGGTGGTTGAAAAAAAGAAAGCGCGGAAACGCGACTAAAAAAGTAATAGTGGCGGCGATAAGAAAGACCTTTTTTCCGGGATCCTGGTTAAAGAAATCTTCCTGCCGGTCAAAGGTGAGTACCCGGTTGAAAAGAACCATATCGCCGGTAGCGCGAAACCAGAATTTCCACACTAGCCAGTAGAGAAAAGGTATCGAAAAAGCAAGGGAAGGAATCAGTAACTCGCGCCAGTTGAATGCTCGTGTAAAAAGCACACATATCCACAAACCGGCTGACAGCAGGAGGAAAGGAGGAAAAGAAAGTGCGGCAAGACCAAAGTAAAAACCCGCCAGAAAATATTCGTTGAGCACTTGTGGTTGGCGATATACTTGGAGCAACCGGTTGAGGCCAATTAGCACGAGTAAGTTTGAAGTCAACTGAGGGAAGGAAATCCCATTTAGACAAAAGGCCGTGCCGGTGATTACATAGAGCAGGGCTGGAATGAATGAAGGGCAGTTAAAAAATCCGTGCCGGTTGAAAACAGCATTTGCCTGAATAGCCCCCAGCGATAAAAGGATAATGGCGAGAAAAGCCACTGGATAGGGCATAGAATAAAGGGGAGCCAAAGCATTATCAAGCGGAAATCCTTGGTCAATAGTTTTCAATAGACCCTTGCTGGCGGCTGGCAGCAAAACTGCAACAGCCACTACGGGGACAGTTATCAGCAAGTATGGCTGATTCGATGAATACTGCCGCAGAACCACCTTTTTCTGTGTTTAGGCCACAAAAATGCTTCGAGAAGATTTTATTCTAAGAGTATCCTGTATAAATTTGCCCCGTAATTATACACATCATGAATCTACAGAGCATACTCAATCCCATCGTTGATGCATTACAGTGGTCGTTTAAACACTTTCTTGAACCGATGTCACACTGGTTTAACTGGGTACTAATCGTTGGCGGGCTGTTTGGCCTTATACTATGGCTTCGTATGCAAAAACGTTTCAGCCAAAAAGCGCGAGAAGAGGGAACAATGATTTGATTATTGCCATGCGTATATAAATACAGACTGTTCCAAAAGGACAGTTTTTTTTTGCCCGAAAGAAATTCAGTATTTTTTTCCCTGTCGTTCGATAAAAAAATAGTCAGCTTGTTTTAATTTGCAATTACATGGTTGTCAATCAGGTGAAATCATTATAGAGTCCATTTTTATATGTAAACTTTATTCTCTCACAAAAAATGAACTGAAAAGTGCGCAAAGACTTTTCGCTAAGAGCGCTGAGGCAGTGCGCCTCCTCGAAGATTTTGTCCATGTAAACACAATGGATGAAAACATACAACTCTCAATAGAAACCAGATACTTTTTTTCGGGCAATAATGAATAGATTATTACAATTTCAACTATAAGAAAGAGTGATGCGGTGATTTATTCATTTTCTGTTTTCTTCTGGCCGATCTTGCACACTGTCCATGAATTGTCATATATTTGCCCCGCATTCAGGCACAGAATAATAGAAGTGAGAGGGGGCAAAAGCCCCTCTTTTTATTTCTTGGAACACTGATTAACAACCAGTAAACTCCAGAAATCAATAGACAAAAATGATAACGACTGCTCAGGTACAGACGCTTACTGAAGAGAAAATTGCCGGTACTGATATATTTATTGTTGAAATATCAGTTAAGAGCGGCAATAAGATCGAGGTATTGTTAGACAAAGAGAGTGGTCTGCAGATCGGCGACTGCAAATCGATAAGCCGTCATATTGAAAACGGCTTAGACCGCGAAAAAGAAGATTTTTCGCTCGATGTATCGTCGCCCGGGGTCGGAAGACCTTTCAGAGTAAAAAGACAATACCTGAAAGACATCGGACGCACCGTAAAAATGGAGACCCTTGACGGGCGCAAATTAGAAGGGGTGCTCGCTGCCGCCGATGACGACAAAGTAACCCTGCGCACCGAGACTAAAGAAGTGATTGAAGGTAAAAAGGGGAAAAAGAAAGTGGAGCGATCCATTGAAATTCCTTTTTCAGAAATAAAAGAAACAAAAGTTATAATCAGCTTCAAATAAACGGCATCAATGAAAGGCGTAAACCTGATGGGTTCCTTTTCGGAATTCAAGGAGTTCAAAAACATCGACCGCGAAACGATGACCAATATCCTTGCGGATGTTTTTCGCAATATGATTCTAAAGCGCTGGGGCGCTGACGATGGATTTGACATTATTATTAATTCCGACCGGGGAGACCTCGAAATCTGGCGCACCCGCGAGGTTGTGCCCGACGGCGAACTGGACGATGAAGTAGCGCAGATCGAAGTCAGTATGGCTCGCAAAATTGTAGAGGACCTCGATGTCGGCGAAGAATTGATCGAAGAGATCAAGATAGAAGATTTTGGAAGGCGCAATATTCTTGCTATGCGACAAAACCTCGCCGCCCGTATTCAGGAGCTCGAAAAAGACCACATCTACCAGAAATACAAGGAACGAGTAGGCGATATTATTACCGGTGAAGTATATCAGGTTTGGAGAAAAGAGATCCTTGTCCTCGATGATGAAGACAATGAATTGTTGCTCCCACACGATCAGCAGATTCCTTCCGATTATTACAAAAAGGGAGATACTATCCGCGCCGTAGTGTATGAAGTAGATATGCGCAACAATAATCCTCAGATTATCCTCAGCCGTACGGCACCGGAATTTCTCGAAAAACTCTTTGAACAGGAAGTCCCCGAAGTATTTGATGGTTTGATCACTATCAAGAAAATTGTGCGCGAACCGGGAGAGCGCGCCAAAGTAGCAGTAGAAAGCTATGACGACCGTATTGATCCGGTGGGGGCGTGTGTCGGGATGAAAGGATCCCGCATCCACAGCATCGTTCGCGAACTGAGAAACGAAAATATTGATGTCATTCAGTACACAAACAACGATCAGTTGCTGATCAGCCGGGCGCTTGCTCCTGCGAAGATCAGCAGCATCAATCTCGACCGCGAAAATGGAAAGGCGGATGTATTCCTAAAGCCCGACCAGGTATCGCTCGCGATAGGAAAAGGGGGGCACAATATCCGTCTCGCAGGAAGGTTGACCGGTTTTGATCTCGATGTTTACCGCGAGGCCGAAACAGATATTGATGATGTGGATCTCGATGAGTTTTCAGATGAAATTGATAGCTGGATCATTGACGAACTGAAAAGCATAGGTTGTGATACCGCCCGCTCAGTACTAGATATTTCTAAAGAAGAGCTGGTGAAAAGAACCGATCTCGAAGAAGAGACAGTGGATGAAGTGCTGCGGATTCTTCGTGAAGAGTTAGATTAATGATCCCTGCGGTAACCCGTACGCAGGTGATAAAAAGCAAAAGGGTGTAATAGTAGTGGTAACTGATGTGAAAAGGCGTATCTTCGAACAAGGAGGTCTTCTCACCGACCAAAAAAGACTATGTCCGATATAAAGGCACAACGATTAGGAAAAGCCGCCGTCGCGCTCGGCGTGGGGAAAGACACCCTTGTGGAGTTTCTTGCCAAAAAAGGAATTCCCATTGAAAACAACCCAATGGCCAAAATTGAGCCGGAGATTTACCAGCTATTACTGGATGAATTCGTCGGCGATCAGCAGGCTAAAGAAAAAACTGCCGCCAGCGCAACGAAATACAAAGAGTCGAGAGAAACCATTACCCTCGAAGACACTAAGCGGAAAAAATCCGAAACGCGGGAAGAGGAAGAGCCAGAAATTGATCTCGCAAAATTCAAGCGCAAGGTGGAGCCTTCCAAATCCAAGCTTCCGCCGTTAGCTCCTGCTCCTGCAACCAAAACCGCTAAAGAGAAGGTGCCTGCTGTGAGCAAAGAAGAACCACTTGAAGTGCCGCCTGTTTCTGAAACCACCCCTCCAGAAGAAAAACCGGGAGAACTGAAAGTGGTTGGAAAAATTGATCTCGCTGGTATAGAAAAACCCAAAGGCAGAGGCAAAAAGAAGAAAGAAGAAACTCCCGAAGAAACTCAGGAAACGAAGCCCAAAGAAACTAAGAAGCCCGCTCGCGGGAAGAAAAAAACTGCAGAAGAGGAGAAAGAAAAGGATAGTGTGCCGGAGGTGGAAAAAACTCCCACTGAAAAGGCAGAAGTGGTGACTCCGCAACCAGAAAAAGAACTGATCCGGGTAAAAGTTGAAAAACTTTCCGGACTAAAACAGGTCGGAAAAATTGATCTGCCGGTTGATCCAGAAAAGAAAAAAGAAGCTCCCAAAAAAGTAGGCGAGGATGCCAATAAAGAAAAACGTAAACGCAAGCGCGTTTCGAAAGTTGACATTAATCGCCAGCAGGAAATAGACCGCCGAACTAACAAAAACAGGCCGGCACCGGCAGCACCTGCCAAACCTGTACTCAACGAACAGCAGATACAAAACCAGATACGCGAAACGCTTGCGCGCCTCGGTGGAAGCGGAAAATCCAAGTCCTCAAAATTCCGTCGGGAAAAGCGCGATCAGGTAGCTCGCCGTCAGGAAGAGCAAATGATTCGCGAACAGTCTGAAAGTACCATACTGAAATTGACGGAATTCGTTACCGTATCCGAGCTCGCTACGATGATGAACAGACAACCAACCGAAATTATTCAGGCCTGTATGCAACTCGGTATTTTTGCTTCAATCAACCAGCGAATTGATGCAGAAACCATCCGAATTATCGCTGAAGAGTTCGGATTCGAAGTGCAGTTTGTCAGTGCAGAAGTGACCGAAAGTGTCATTGAAGAGGCAGATAAGCCGGAAGACCTCGTTTCACGACCGCCGGTGGTAACCGTAATGGGACACGTTGATCATGGTAAAACATCGCTGCTTGACTTTATTAGAAATGCTAATGTAGTTGCGGGTGAGGCCGGAGGTATTACACAGCACATCGGTGCTTACAGTGTACAACTTCCCAATGGAAAACGTATTACCTTCCTCGATACCCCAGGCCACGAGGCATTCACCGCTATGCGTGCCCGCGGGGCACAGGTAACAGACCTTGCTATCATCGTTGTAGCTGCTGACGACAGCGTGATGCCGCAAACGAAGGAGGCTATCAGCCACGCACAAGCCGCTGGGGTTCCTATGATTTTCGCAATCAATAAAATTGACAAGCCGGATGCGAATCCCGAACGTATCAGAGAGCAGCTTTCACAAATGAATATTCTCGTGGAAGAGTGGGGTGGAAAATACCAAAGCCAGGAAGTAGCAGCGAAGAAGGGTCTCAATGTGGATAAACTCCTCGAAAAGGTGCTGCTTGAGGCAGAACTGCTCGATCTAAAAGCGAACCCAAATAAACGGGCTACCGGAACAGTAATTGAGTCAACCCTCGACAAAGGGCGGGGTTATGTAACTACTGTGTTAGTAGAAGGCGGCACACTCAGTATCGGAGATCCTATTCTCGCCGGACAATGGAGCGGTCGTGTGAAAGCAATGTTTAATGAGCGGGGAATTAAAATAAATGATGCCGGGCCGGCTACCCCGGTTTCACTGCTCGGTTTTGAAGGTGCTCCCAATGCGGGAGATAAATTCTATGTATTCGAAGATGAACGCGAAGCGCGCAACGTTGCCACCAAGCGTCAGCAACTACAACGCGAACAGAGTGTCCGTACTAAGAAACACCTTACGATCGAAGAGATCGGAAGGCGTATTGCGCTGGGGGACTTCAAGGAACTCAATCTCATCGTTAAAGGTGATGTGGATGGATCAGTAGAGGCACTTGTTGATTCTCTGCAAAAACTTTCAACTGAAAAAATGCAGGTCAGGATTATTCACAAAGGGGTCGGGCAAATCTCCGAGTCCGATATATTGCTCGCCTCAGCATCCGATGCTATCGTAGTAGGATTTCAGGTGCGACCAAGCCTTGGTGCCCGCAAGCTGGCAGAGGCGGAAGAAATTCAGATCAAACTCTACAGTGTGATTTACAAAGCCATTGAAGAAATAAAGGAAGCAATGGAGGGAATGTTGTCGGCGAAAATCGAAGAGCAAGTTACCGGAACCGCAGAAATTCGCGAGGTATTTAAGATTACAAAAGTGGGAACCATTGCCGGCTGCTTTGTTCTCGATGGAAAAATAAACCGCCAAAGCAAGGTGCGTGTGATACGCGACGGTATTGTTGTTTACACAGGTGAACTCGGATCGCTCAAACGCTTTAAAGACGATGTTAAAGAAGTTGCCAAAGGATACGAATGCGGTCTGAACATTGACAAATTCAATGACATTCAGGTCGGAGATAATATTGAGGCCTTCATGGAAGTAGAGGTTAAACAAAGTTTGTAGGAAACTATTTTACTTCAAAAAGCCAAACGAGCCTACCATTTATTTGCTTAGGTTCTACGAAATGTGTTTGACATGAGCTGTGTATCTTCGCGTAAATGAATTTCAGACAGCATATTCCCAACCTCATTACACTGGGAAATTTGCTTTGCGGATGTATTGCCCTCGTTGCGGCAAACTCTGACATAAAATTATCCGTTTTTTTTGTTTTGTTGGCTGCGATACTCGATTTTTTTGATGGCCTTGTTGCTCGAATGCTCCGGGTTTCCTCGCCGTTGGGAAAGCAATTGGATTCATTAGCAGATCTTGTTTCATTTGGGTTAGTTCCCGCCTATTGGTTGTACTTAACCCTCCAACCACTGTTATTTTCCGATTCAATTCTGTTTCAACATTCAGTCGTAGTCTCTACTATCGAACTTATCATATTCTGTTCTGTTCTTGCCGGAGCCTGGAGACTTGCCCGCTTCAACATTGATTCCACACAAAACAGCTTCTTCAGAGGGCTTCCTATACCCGCAAATGGTCTCTTCTGGGTCTCCATCATGATGTCACAAGATATTTTTATTTCGATAGACAATCATTCTCTCATTGTGCTTTTCCTTACCTTATCGGTTGCTATTTCATTTCTTATGGTGTCCACCATCCGATTGCTAA